>JBIKQS010000323.1:0-3027 GCA_044349575.1 Crocinitomicaceae bacterium | reverse complement strand
TTTATAAGAGAAAGCAGATTTTCTTGCTAATCTTCTAACTTTAGTATTCAACTTAAACTCATAATTTCTGGGTCTAGGTCCAAAAATACGACCACCACCAACTCTAGTACCTGATTTAACGCTACCAGCTCTGGCACCGCCAGTACCTTTTTGCTTTTTCAATTTCCTAGTTGAACCAGAAATTTCATTTCTTTCTTTTGACTTGTGCGTACCTTGTCTGCGATTAGCTAAATGTAAACGCACATCTAAATAAATTGCATGATCATTCGGAGTAATTCCAAAAACATCATCAGACAAGGTTACTTTACTTGAAGTAGCTTCTCCTTTTACGTTATATATTTTTGTTTCCATTACTTCTTTATTGTTACAGTTGAACCTTTAGCTCCAGGAATTGATCCTTTAACTATGATAATGTTTCGATCAGCGATTACTTTTAATATCTCGAGATTCGGTTGGTTAACTCTTTTGTTACCCATTTGGCCTGCCATTCGCATTCCTTTAAATACACGTGCAGGATATGAACAAGCACCGATTGAACCTGGAGCACGAAGTCTGTTATGTTGACCATGGGTTGCTTGACCAACTCCACCAAAGTTGTGACGACGAACTACACCTTGAAAACCTTTTCCTTTAGATGTACCATTCACATCAACAAAATCTCCTTCTTCAAATAATGTAGCAGATACTTCATCACCTAAAATTAACCCTTGAAAACCACTAAACTCAACTAACTTCATTTTTGGAGTCGTGTTGGCTTTTTTAAAATGACCCAAAAGGGCTTTTGGAGTATTTTTCTCCTTACGTATACCGTATCCTAATTGAACAGACTCGTAACCATCTTTTTCAGTTGTCTTAACTTGTGTTACTACACAAGGACCAGCTTCAATAATTGTGCATGGTAACGCCTTACCCTCGGCACTGTAGATGCTAGTCATACCAACTTTCTTACCTATAATTCCTGGCATTTTCTACTTTATTTATAATTAAACTTTAATCTCTACATCAACACCACTTGGTAATTCAAGCTTCATCAAAGCATCAACGGTCTTTGAAGATGAACTATAAATATCAAGAAGTCTTTTATATGAACTCAATTCAAATTGCTCCCTTGCTTTTTTATTAACGTGGGGTGAACGCAATACTGTAAAAATCTTTTTGTTTGTTGGTAGTGGAATTGGTCCACTTACAACTGCTCCTGTAGACTTAACAGTTTTAACGATTTTTTCAGCTGACTTATCAACTAAATTGTGATCGTACGATTTTAATTTTATTCTTATTTTTTGGCTCATTTTTATACTAAATTAAGCTGTAACTTTACCATTAACTTTTGAAACTACTTCATCAGCAACATTCTTCGGAGCTTCCGCATAATGTGAAAATTCCATTGATGAATTTGCTCTACCAGATGTAATTGTTCTCAACTGTGTTACGTATCCAAACATCTCTGATAGTGGAACATCTGCTTTCAACACTTTCGCCCCTGCTCTGTCATCCATACCCTTCATCATACCTCTTCTTCTGTTCAAATCGGCAACGACATCACCCATGTTTTCCTCAGGAGTTACTACTTCTAATTTCATTATCGGTTCTAAAAGTACTGGACGACAATTTTTTAATGCAGATCTATAAGCCATCTTAGCACAAAGCTCAAAAGATAATGAATCAGAGTCAACTGCGTGGAAAGAACCATCAACCAATTCAACTTTCATTGCATCAACCGGAAAGCCTGCTAATACACCATTTTTCATTGATTCCTTAAATCCTTTCTCTACTGAAGGTATAAACTCACGTGGTACATTACCACCTTTTATACTATTTACAAACTCTAAACCTACTTTCTCTACATTGTCTTGAGGAGATATTTTCACTACAATATCAGCGAATTTACCTCGTCCACCAGACTGCTTCTTGTAAACTTCTCTATGATCCACAGAAGAAGTAATATTCTCACGATATGCAACCTGTGGAGCACCTTGATTTACTTCTACTTTAAATTCTCTTTTTAAACGATCAACGATGATTTCCAAATGAAGCTCACCCATACCACTAATAATCGTTTGACCCGTGTCTTCATCCGTATTCACTCTGAATGTAGGATCTTCTTCAGATAATTTAGACAAACCAATTGATAATCTGTCTGTATCAGCCTGAGTCTTTGGTTCAATAGCTAAACCAATAACTGGTTCAGGGAACACCATAGATTCCAGGATGATTGGTGCATTTTCAGCACACAATGTGTCTCCTGTTTTTATATCTTTAAATCCAACAACAGCACCAATATCACCAGCACCTAATACAGGAATCTGATTTTGCTTATTGGCGTGCATTTGAAAAATACGAGATATACGCTCCTTATTATCAGATCTTGTATTTAAAACGTAAGAACCTGCTTCAAGCTTGCCAGAATAAGCTCTTACAAAACACAAGCGACCTACAAAAGGATCCGTAGCGATTTTGAAAGCTAATCCTGCAAATGGCTCATCATAAGAAGGTTTACGAACAACCTCTTCATCTGTTTTAGGATTAATTCCTGTAATCCCCTCAATATCCAGTGGAGATGGCAAAATTTCCATAACCATATCCAACATTGCTTGAACACCTTTATTTTTAAAGGAAGATCCACACATCATTGGTACAACCTTACCAGAAATTGTTGCCTCTCTTAATGCATTTAAAATTTCACGCTCTGTCAATGAATTCTCATCTTCAAAGAACTTCTCCATCAACGATTCATCAAACTCAGCGACAGCCTCCAATAATTCACTTCTCAATTGACGAGCTTCATCAATAATGTCTGCTGGAATTTCAACTTCTTTGAAAGTCATACCAAAATCATCCTCATTCCATACAATTCCTTTAAAATTAATCAAGTCAACAACTCCTTTGAAGTTATCTTCTTCACCAATATTTAATTGTAGTGGCAAGGCATGACTACCCAACATTTCTTTAACTTGCTTACAAACAGCAAGAAAATCAGCTCCTTGACGATCCATTTTGTTAACGAATCCTATTCTTGGAACATTGTAA
>JBIKQS010000322.1:0-3030 GCA_044349575.1 Crocinitomicaceae bacterium | reverse complement strand
TTTTTAACTTATCTCGTTGACCATTCACGAAATTTAGTCCAAAACTGTTAAATATACCACCTCGATTTAATTTTCCAAAATAATCAGAAATATCAGCAGTATCCAATGGAACAAAGAAATCTGGAACAATACCTCCACCAGAATAAACATCCCTTTTGGTAATCATCGTTTTGAATTTCAATGAATCAGGTAATTTGATCGAATCTGCATGCATTAATTCCCCACTTAAATAACGTTGCGTTATATCTTTTTTGTAACGCTCTGGATCTTCATATGGTTTTTGAATGAATCTTCCAGTAGGTGTATAGTAACGAGCTATGGTCAATCGCATTTCTGAACCATCAATTAAATCAATTGGACGCTGAACCAATCCTTTTCCAAAAGTTCTTCTTCCAACAATGGCGCCTCTATCCCAATCTTGTATTGCACCGGAAACAATTTCACTTGCTGAAGCAGAGAATTCATCTACCAAGACCACTAAATCTCCTTTTTCAAACATACCATTTCTTCCTGCTCGCAATTCAGATTTCGGTTGCATACGCCCTTCAGAATAAACAATCAATTTATTTCCAGATAGGAATTCATCTGCCAATTTTTGAGCAACATCCAAAAGTCCACCGCCGTTATCTTGTAAATCTAAAATAAGTTTGGTCATCCCTTTTTGTTTCAAGGTTGACATTGCTTTTGTCATTTCTTCCATAGTAGTTCGTGAGAAACTATTGAGTTTAATATACCCAATCTTATCATCAATCATGTAGTAAGAATCAACAGAAAAAATCGGAATTTTATCTCGTGTAATTGTAAAATCTAATAGTTCCTTTACACCTTGTCTCTTCAAAACAACTTTAACTTTTGTATCCTTGGCACCCATCAATTTTTTACGAACATCGTTATTTTTAATGCCATTCCCCGCTACTAATTCACCATCTACTTTAATCAATTGATCTCCAGCTAAAATGCCAATTTTTTCGGAAGGACCTCCAGGTATTGTATTGACAAACATGACCGTGTCTTTCACAATTTGAAATCGAACACCAATCCCAACAAAACTACCATCTATTTGGGATTGCGCTTCATCAGCATCTTCTTTTGGAATATATGTGGAATGTGGATCAAGTTTTTCCAACATGCTTATAATGGCATCTTCCGTGAGTTTATCGGCATCCACTTGGTCAACATACATGTTTTTTATGTTGCTAATTACCTGCTGGAATTTTTGAGAGGCCTCTGTCTGTTCAGAATAATATTGAGAATACGAATAAAAAGTGAAAAGGGTAGAAAAACTAATACAAGCAATTGACTTTATCATATAGGATATGTTTATGGAATTTTTTTAATGTAACAAAATTCGTTCCTAAAAGTAACAAAAAGTAATTAATTAAAATTCCTTTAAAATGAGTTTGTTTCGATGGATTTCGATAAGTCCTTTATTTTCAAGTTGTTTAAGCAGTCTTGAAATAACAACGCGTGATGAATGAAGATCGTCAGCTATTTGTTGATGCGTATGATGAATTTCTAATGAACCCAAAAGTTTCGCTTGATCATTCAAATATTTTAATATTCGCTCATCCAAGCGCATAAACGCAATAGCATCAATGGTTTCCATCAATTCTGTTAGACGTGTATGATAACTTTGTAAAATGAATTCTCTCCATCCTTTGTATCGGTCCATCCATTCTTCCATTTTTTCTACTGGAAACATCAATAAAAGAGAAGGTTCCATGGTTGTTGCTTTGATATGACTGTCAACTTTTCTTACACAACATTGCAGTGTCATAGCACAGGTATCTCCACCTTCGATATAATAAAGTAATAGTTCCTCGCCCTCGTTGTTTTCTCGAGAAACCTTAATAGAGCCTGAAATTACCAATGGAATCATTATAAGCACATCTCCAACATGAACGATTACCTCGTCTGTTGTAGTCTCTCTAACTCGAGCTACTTCGCCCATTTCTCGAATTAATTCAGGTTCGAGTAGGTAACCAAGTACCTCGTTAATGAGTTTTTGTTTCTCCAATGAACTTAGCATCCTTGTCGTAATTTATGAAAAAATTAGCCCAAATAATTTTAGATAATGCAAATAAATAAGGACCTAGAATAATGGAAAATAAAACGACTAAACCAATCTGGGTCCAAACAGAAATATCGTTGAAAAATAAATTACATGATGCCCAAATAGTGACAAATAACGCAACGCCTAAGCCATACGAAACATACATGGCACCGTAATAAAATCCAGGTTCTTTAGCGTATTTTAAATGGCAAACAGGACATTCTTCTCGCACGTCTCCCACTTTACGTAAGTCATAAGGTGTAGAAACTAAAAACTGGCCTTCATGACATTGCGGACATTTAAAATGAACAATGCTGTATAATTTATTTCCTTTTTTCATCTGAACGATAATTATAAAGCAAAGTTAAAGAGTTCATTCAAACTGAAATGTAACACGAGTTACTGTGCTCGCCATTTTTTGGAAACCCGTTTGGTTAATTTTTTGCGGTATTTTTTTAGAACTGAATTACGATCCGCAATACTCAGACAACGAATTACTTCTCTATATACGATTTGGTCATTTCTGAAAAAACTGAATTCAAAACTAATTGATTCAGCCTCATCTCTATACAAATTAAAGAGAGTGCCCAGACCCAACGCCTCTTCAAAACTTATTTTTCTTTCAGATGCCTTAAAACGCTTATCGTAGCCAATAACTTTCACAATTAAATAGGTATCGAATTCTTTTGCTCGGACCACTGCCTTGATAGAATCAGTGGAAAGTAACCGCGAATCTGCACCTGCTTTCAATAAATTTAAAGATGGAATCGCCTTTATGCCTTGCGATGCCAGTATTTCAGTTGTGGTTATTTCAATTGAAAATCGATCTTCTGGTCTATCAAATTGGCCAATTACAACAGCATTATTTAGTTGGAAATTCACTTGTGAAAAGAACACAAACTGATTGATGACAATAAATAGCGCTAGGTAGTATTTCATAATTCTTCAGGTATTGCAACTATTAAAACACTTCTTTC
>JBIKQS010000058.1:0-10205 GCA_044349575.1 Crocinitomicaceae bacterium | reverse complement strand
TATTTTCCGAGCAGGTTCGACCATTAAATTATATCAAGAAACCTACCTGAGAGGTTCTTATGGCCAAGGATACCGATTTCCAACAATCACAGAGCGCTTCATAAGAACAGGTGTTGGTAATTTTGGTGTATTCCCAAATCCAGACTTGAAAGCAGAAAGCAGTTGGAATGCTGAAATTGGAATTAAACAAGGAATTAAACTTGGAAAAATTTACGGTTATATAGATGTTGCAGGATTTTGGCAAGAATACCAAAATACCATCGAATATATGTTTGGGATTTGGAGAACGTTTACCGGTGACCCTCAAACATTGGGTCAGAGCGCTGGTTTTATGTTTTTAAATACAGGACAATCACGCGTAACTGGAATTGATGCTTCCTTTATGGGAATGGCCAAGTTGGGTAAAAAAACGAACCTAACTTTTATGACCGGTTACAACTATATTGTTCCAAAAACATTATCACCAGATTACGTCTATGCAACAGATTCGTTGAATCGAGTTTTCACCTATAATTCTACCTCACTTGATGGTTCAAAAGGAATATTGAAATATCGTTTTTTACACAATGTAAAATTAGACGCAGAGTTGACTTACAATAAAAAATTGAGTATTGGTTTAAGTGCAAAATACTTTAGCAAAATTGTAAACATGGATGCTATTATTAAAGATTTTGAAGAATTAACAACCGATACAACATCAGATATCGGAAATTGGCTGCAAGACCTGCGTTACATGGATTACTATAATTCTCATCGCTTTGGAAATTGGATTTTTGATGCACGGTTTTCGTATGCATTCAATGAAACACATAAAATCGCACTTATTGGCAGTAACATTTTTAACCGAAGTTATTCGCTTCGTCCTTTAAAAATTGAGGCTCCAAGAACAATCATGATTCAATACACCTATAAATTTGATAAGAATTAAACGGATCGAATCATTTCAGTAATTCGCGTTACTTTCTTGCGATCAACTTGTAAAATTGTTTCAGAAAACAATGAATCCTCATCTAATAAAGTTTTAGATGTCCCTGAAAAATGAATGGCATTTGGAGTAATTTCTTTAATTATCTTCTGAACATTTGCGGCATTTACACCACCTCCAGCCATAATTTCAATACGCCCTTTAGCGAACTTCATCATTTCTTTAAGTACAAGAAATCCAGAATCTACGTTACTTGAAACACCTGAAGTTAAAATTCGTTTTACCCCAAAATTGATTAATAATTCCATAGAACGTTTCCATTCAATTGTATCATCAAATGCACGATGAAATGTAATTTGTAGAGGACCTGAAATATCCGAGATACGTTCCATTTGCAGGGCATTTATCTCGTTTTTCTCTGTCAAAACGCCTAATACAATTCCATGAACTCCTATTTTTTTGCAATATTCTATTTCGCGCAACATGATGAGAAATTCCTCTTCATTATAACAAAAACCACCTGCTCGGGGCCGAATCAAAACATGAGTTTCTAATCCACAAGACAAAGCATAATCAATAAATCCAACAGAAGGAGTTAATCCACCTTGTTCCAAATTTTGACAGAGTTCAATGCGATCAATACCGAGTTCTTTAGCCAGTTTAATTGACACAAAGGAAGCAGCACACAACTCAATTTTCATCTGTTAAAATTTGTCGCAAAAATACAAATTAAATGAGTTGAACAGTTTAATTTAACTACTTTTGCCGAATGATTACGTTGGAGAATTTAGGTGTTCACTTACCACAGGGATATTTGTTTAGAGGGGTGAATTTGCAAATAAATCGTGGAGAACGAGTTGGCCTAGTTGGAAAAAATGGAGCTGGAAAATCAACTCTCTTGAAAATTCTATCAGGAAAACAACAAGCTTCTGAAGGGAAAATACATTTATCAAAAGGAACAAATATTGGTTTCCTAACTCAAGATATTGTTATTGATTCAACAAAAAGTGTTTTTGAATTCCTGAACCAATCCAACGAAAAAATCAACCAAATCAGAACTAGACTTGATGAAATAAATCATTTATTGGTTGTAAGAACAGATTATGAGTCAGATAGTTACATGTCGCTTCTCGATGAGCTCTCTGAACTCAATCACGCGTATGGATTATTTGAAGGACATACTTGGGAAGAACGCATTGTCACGACCTTAAAAGGACTTGGATTTCAAGATACCGAGTTAGATCGCTCATTAAATTCGTTTTCAGGAGGATGGAAAATGAGAGCTGAATTGGCTCGAATTTTAGTCAATCAACCAGATATTCTATTGCTAGATGAGCCAACAAATCATTTAGACATTATTTCAATTAGTTGGTTAGAAACATACCTGCAAAAATTTGAGGGTATTGTCATACTCATTTCTCACGACCGCCTATTTTTGGATAATGTCACAAAACGAACGCTTGAAATTTCCTTAGGTAAAGTTCTAGATTTTCCCTACAATTACAGTAAGTACAAGGCACTGAGAGAAGAGGATTTAGATCGTTTAGAACAGGCTAAAAAACAGCAAGATAAAGACATCAAACAAACAGAAATGTTGATTGATAAATTTAGAGCAAAAAGTAGTAAAGCAGCTTTTGCTCAATCCTTGATGAAAAAACTAGACCGTACCGAGCGAATTGAAATTGAGAAGGATCCAACTTCCAGGATGAGGTTGACTTTTCCGTTGAGTGTACAACCCGGAAAATGGGTCCTGGAGCTTGAGCAAATGGGAAAGACGTATGGAGAAAAGCTAATTTTTAAAAATATTAATATTACGGTTGGACGGGGTGAAAAAATCGCATTTTTAGGAGCCAATGGTGTGGGAAAATCAACCCTACTCAAACGCGTAATGAATGAGGTTGAAGGAGATGGATCGGTAAAATATGGTCATAACGTAAATATTGCGTATTTCGCTCAAAATCAAGCGGAAGATCTCGATACTGAATTAACAGTTTTCGAAACGGTAGACAATATTGCAATAGGAGATATTCGGAAAGATTTGCGAACAATCTTGGGTACTTTTCTCTTTACAGGTGAAGACGTAAACAAAAAAGTGAAAGTACTTTCTGGTGGAGAACGCACGCGATTGGCACTTTGTCAATTATTACTCAGCCCATCTAATTTTTTAATTCTGGATGAGCCCACCAATCACTTAGATATTGCAAGTAAGGAGGTCTTAAAACAAGCACTTATCAATTACGAAGGAACATTTATAATTGTATCTCACGACCGAGAGTTTTTGGATGGTTTAACCAATCGAATTTGGGAGATTTACAATCAAACCTTGAAGATTCATCATTATACTGTTCAAGAATTCTTGAAAAAGAAAGCTGAGGAGCAAAAAGAACTGAATCAGAGTGAAAAGATGGTTAAAACAACCCCTGTTCAAAAAGAAGAAAAGCAGATTGATACATCCATAAATACTGTTTCTAACGACAAAGAAATTAAACGCATAGAAAAAGAAATTTCTGAGTTAGAGTCTAAAATTGAAGCAATGAATTTAGTTCTAGCAGAATTAGATTATTCCGATGAATCTAAAGCAAATTCAATTTTAAGTGATTATGAGAAATTAAAATCTGATTTGGAGCAAAAAATGATAGATTGGGAAAAATTGCTTCAGTAAATCGTGAATGTTAACCGAATTACAACTTGTTTTTCATTTACTTATTCTTTCCTTTGTTTGGCAGCAAGGCATAGGCACATTTTAATATATCTAAATCAGTATATTTTATCCAACAAAAACCATCTTTGCCCCATTTTTTGCCCCAGCTATTCGCAATTTTAAATGCACCACCTGCTACCTCATCATCAAATCCTACAATGCACAATGCATGTCCAGCTACCACATAGTCGTTTGCAAAATTATCAATCTGTATAACTCCTAAACTATCCAAAAACTTCGAATTCAAGCTGTTTCCTTTACCTCCCGCATATACCATCATACCAACAACAACCGGACAATCATTGCTTAAATATCCTTTAATTTGAGCATCATTAGTATGTTGAAGTCTCTCATAATTGAACAATTTATCAGCATACGGTTTTTTTCGTTCATCTTTCGCACAATAGGGCATATCATATTCTGAGGCTATAGGCGAGCCTTTCTGTTTCAATAACTCAAGACATTTATTGATCTCTGCCCCACCCATGCATGGGTCTCTATTCTCTTGAAAAGAATATCTATTGTAAACACTAAGTGGAGAAAACACCTGGGTTGAATTTGCTTCCTCTATTCGCTTAACAATGGTTAATCCATAATAGGAGGTTGCCCAACCTACACAAGAGCCTAAATCTCCTTGCTCACCAATTTCTGGCAAGTATTTCTCAAGGGAAAACTTACTCGGAATTTGTTTAATCTGATTAACACTTTCCTTTTTTAAATGAAGAATACCAGTTTTCTTATTGCTATTTTTTTTGGGTTTTTTCTCCTCCAAAATAGCACCTGTACCGAAAGTTGTTTGTGCAACCAAATTGCTTGTTAATTCTCCAAAAAATAATGAGAAAATTAAGGTTAGGATTAATCGATTCATACTGTTTAATTTAGGGGTTCTCACATGTAACCAAATATCAAAAAAAGATTACAGTATTCCAATTAAAAATATTTACATTTGTTCTCATTTATTTATTTTTCCCCTATGAAAAACTGTTTTTTATTTACAATTTTTACACTCTCAAGTGTAACTATATTTGGTCAATCTACCACAAAATCAATTCAAGAATATTTTGTATCCGATGTCAAAGGAAACAAAATTTCTCAAGGTTTCACCTATTTAAGTTCATTTAATGAATTTGGGGTAGCTGTTTGTGTTGTTGGAGGAACAAAACAATACGGGGATTTTGGAAGTATTATCAATGGAAAATTTGGTTTAATTCGTGAAGATGGAACGTACGTAATAAATCCTTCTTATTCGTATATCGAAGATTTTGATGTCAAAAGTAAAAGATACTTATTTTCCTCTGACCAAAAATGGGGAATATTGGATGAGAAAGGAAAAATGATCGTTGAACCATCCTATGATGCTATTGAAACTTCGTATTACGCACCTAAAAAGTTCATCGCAAAAAAAACAGGTACATCAGCAATAATTTTAGATCATACCGGTAAAGTCATAAGTAAAACCTGTCAAGAAATTAATTCGAATGAATATGGTTTTCAAACTCTAGTAAATGGACAATTGGGAGTTTTATCAAATGAGGGAAATGAAATTTTACCAAATATCTATAGTTCAATTTCCTTGATTACGAAAAAGACCTTTTTGGTAGAAGATTTTCAAGGCAATAAATTTATCGTTGATGATAAAAACAAACAATTAACAAAATCAAAATACAGTGATTTTAAAATCATCTATGAAAATGGAGCATACTATGGAAATCCAATTGCATATATCGCTGCAGTAAAAGGAAAATTTGGTCTATTGGATGTAAAATTCAATACCATTCATCCTTTTTCAAAAGATGACATGCTTGGCCTTTTTGTAAACAATACAACCCTCGTCCAATTTTTGAATAACGGAAAATACGGTCTGTTAAATTTAGAAGGCCATGAAGTTGTGAAGCCTATTTATAATAGTATGTCTGTAGTATTAGAAAAGATTCTGATTGTATCAAAAGGTGGCAAAACCAATGAATGGGGAGGAATTGAAGGTTCTAAATACGGTGTGATTGATGAAAAAGGTAAAGAACGTTTGAAATTAATTTACGACGATGTAAAAATGTATTATCAAAACATCTTTGTTTTAAAACTTAAAGATAATTGGTACGCGTTTGACAAGAATTTGAATAAGCTTTTTTCGGAAGGTTATGCGATTATTGATCAAGTTTCAGAAAATTCTATTATTGTCAATAAAGGTGGTCAAGAAAAAGATTATTCGTTTAGCGGTGGTGTATTTGGAGTTTATAATCTCGAAGGTGAACTCGTTATTCCTATAAATTACGAACTAATTGCTTCTAGTGGTTATGGTTTAGATCAAGTATTCCTAGCTAAGAAGAACGGGAAATACGGGATAATCAATCAAGAAGGAAAAGTAATTTTAGAGCCTACTTACGAGGAAATTAACTGTACAAACGAAATTTGTATGGTTGGTAAATACGAGGAAAGGTCAACAGAAATGAAGTATGGACTGCTTTATTGTGATGTAAGTGAATCCAACTTAATAACTGAATTGAAATACGATGAAATTCAAAAGAATCTTGGTGATGAGACATACAGCGTAAAAATCAAATCCTCATGGGGTGTAATATCAAAAAATGGAAATGAAATTATACCTACAAGTCATTATTTCATCGAAGGAAGTGATAATTATTCGGCCACCGACCTGTATAAAGTCAATGAATTGGGTATTATTGAGAGAAATGAATTTGATAACTCTGTTACAGTTCGAGGTGGTTCATTTGGATTAATTAATAACAAAAACGAAGTTGTTCTACCAATGACTTATAGTGAGTTGGAATTGTACCAGGATAGCCTTATCATTGCAAAATCAACAGGTACTAGTCAAAAGGTAGGTATATACAATTATAAAACTAAAAAATGGGTTATTCCAATGGAGTATGAATACTTGAAATTATTGGATTATCAAAACTCACTATTTTTAGTTGCCAATGATGCAAAAATAAATGACTGGGGAGGAATTGAATCTGGTAAAATGGGTATTATTGATTTGAACAATCGTATTATTGTCCCACTTAATTACTCAGAAATTAAATCTGAAAATGCAATGCTCATTTGTAATAATTTAGACTTTAGTGGCTTTGATCTTTTTGATATCAAAGGAAATGAATTATTAAAAGATTATGATTTACTTACAAGTTTAGATGACACATTGGTTTTCTGCAAGCGTGGAAAAGATGTTTCCATACAAAATGTTCGAACTAAGAAGAGTATATTATCTGAAAATTACATCAATGGTGCTACAACAGATTACCTATCGAGGTATAGCAATTATTCTATTGCCGTTCAAAACGCAAACAATAAATGGGGATATGTTAATAAGATCGGTCAAACGTTCATTCCTTGTCAATATGATGCGGCTAAACCTTCTGATGAACAATTCTTAATTGTAGCTAAATTCGGCGAAAAAAATGAATTTTTATACGGAGTTGTTGATTTAAATAATGAAGTAATTATTCCTTTTGAATACGAAAATATTGAAAAAGAATATGGCACTAATTTTTTAGCTACAAAAGGAAATACTGTGTTTAAAATCAGTAGTTCAAATGAAATTTTAGAAAAAAAACCGTATTCTGAACTTGGCAATTAATAAATAATAATTATGACAAAAATCCTAAGTATCTTTTCACTCGTTATATGGGTATTATCCTCTTGTTCAACCATTAAAAAAGACCTACCTACTCGTGTGGAATCAAAAAACTCTCAAAGTGTTGATCTAATTAGTTTGAAAGTAAGAAATGACGCTAAAGAAATTGATATTCGAAGTATAATTGTAGGCGAGGATTATACATATCTCAGTGACTTATATTCTGTAACAAAAACTAAATTTTACATCGGGGAGAAACTATTCACCGGAGTTGGTTATGTGGAAAATGAAAGTCAAATCACAAGAATTACTTTCAAAAATGGAGTAATTGATGGCCCATGGTATGATAAAATCATTTGGAATGGAAACCTTACAAATATGGGTAATTATTCAATTGGATTAAAAGATGGAGAGTGGAAAAGTTATTACGACGGTAAATTATACGGGACTGAAATATATATAAATGGCGTTTTGAAAGATTAATGGCTTAATTGTTAAAATGAAACTCCATAATACATTTCCGATCTCCACAATCTGAAACAATCATTCTTAGCTTTTTGGAGAAGTCTGAATTTTGCATAAGGAATTTCAACATTACCACTTCATCTCGATTATAAATTGACCATTCATAAATACCTAAAGATTTCTCAATCAAATTAATTGTAATCTTATTTTCTTGACCAAGTAGATTTATCGTGTTACAAGTTGAATTTCCAACATCTGATAAATAAAAGTCTTTTAAAATATAATCAGTTGCAGGATCCCAATCTGATTGAACATGATATACAATTGAATCCGTGAGATAATAACCTAAATTGTACATCCAATCTGAGGGAGCATATAGAAAATATTCGTTTTGATACCTGTAAACAGAATTCCATTTTCGAGGAAAACTTCCCAGGTCAAAATGAGAATTGGAAAGATGTATTTTTTTAAAATCCTCACTAAAATAGTGATTTTGAATAGTGTGAATCATTTCCTCATCTAGTGAAGGAATAATCCAATCGTAGTATTTGGAGCTTGTATCAGAAGTTATGTAAATGAATCCGAATTCTGTTTGCTTTATGAGTGAATCGGGTTTGGCTCCGAAGTCAAAGTCCGTTTTTTGAGCAAAAGAAAGTAAACTCGAAATAAGGAAGATGAAAATTATTTGTTTCATGGAAGATTGGCAATTAATAGATAAAACTCGTATCCCAAAACAAAGGATGAAATAACCAAAACAAGTAAATGACGATACTTTACTTTATTGAATAGAATATAAATCAACAAGAGTGCAAAGAATAATTGAGTAATTCCAAAAAACAAACTAGATTCCATGAATACATCTTTATTTTCCATGTTCCATGAGCTTGGAACAGAATCAGCTTGAAATAACCAAGAATATTCGTATCGATTTTGTTTCGTTAAAAAGTAATTTCTAAAATTTTCAAAGGAAACAAGTCCAACGAGACAAATTAAAAGAATACTGACAGCATTGAATGTGGTATTTTTTAGTTTTTGAAAATTAAATCCTTTCATCAAACAAAGATAAATAAACAAAACACAACAAATTGCGAAATAGAGCTAAGCCAAAATTTAGTAATTTTAGAAAAAATCAGTTAGCACTGAACCATGAGACGAATTCGAAAAAAGCATTTACACTACGCGGGAATTATTGGGATTCCTATTTTGCTTTTTGTGTGGGTATTTTATCTCTATGCCGAAGAATCGGAAGATATTCGAATCCGAAGAATTATGGGGCAACGAATTTCGTACAATACTTCAAGCGAGTTGGAAATTCGACTTCAAGCATACGTTTCCGCTTCAGATTACCGAAATGAAACTACGCGTCAATATGCGCTTAATCTCGCTAGTAAAAATTCAGGAAGCTACAACCTTCGCCAAGTCTTAACCATTTTTGATGAGATTAGCAATAAATGGCAATACGTGAATGATCCAAGAACCAATGAGTTAATTTCTAAATCGTCATTTTCCGTTCAGAATGGTTTCAAAGGAGATTGTGATGATTACGCTGTATTACTCTCTTCTTTGATTCAATCTATTGGCGGTAAAACACGAATTGTTAATGGCTTCAATCATACTTCCAGTCACGCTTTTGCCGAACTTTTTATCGGAAACCAGGCAAAAAAACAAGAAACATCTTACCTACTTCATAAACGATATGGACGAAATTATCCAAATGGATTGGTAATTCATTATTCAAAAGACACAAATGGGAATTATTGGTTAAACCTTGATTGGAGCGCTAAGTATCCGGGCGGACCTTATTTTCAGTCTAATTCACAAATAATTTATTTTACGGAGGAAGGAAAATACGAGGTTAGAAAGAAATAATAGCGATTCTTTTAGTTACAAAGTAAGCTCAGATAATCATCTAGTTTTCTCATTAAAAAATAAGGCAAATTGAGCAATTTATAAGTTTTACCTCCTGGTGTTGTATGGTTTTCAATACTAAATTTTCCTGCATACATCCGAACGGCAAATGAGTGATTTGATCGTTCTACAAACTGATGTAATGATCTCAATGTCCCTTGTTTTCCAGACTTAATTTCAATCGGAATAATTTTATCCTCAAAATGATATAAAAGATCTACTTCCGAATTACTATCCTTATTCTCTCGAACCCAAAAATTAGGTTTATAATTAATTTCATCATGTAAAGCGATTAATTCTTGCGTAACAAGATGTTGAATTATTTTTCCTTTTTCAAAATCACATAAATCAGATACACCAATCATTCTGCCTTGCAATGATAACACTTGTGCAAGCAATCCTGTATCTAAAAACTGAAGTCGAGGTCGTTTTTTAAAGTCGGTAATTATCGGTGGCTCCAAGCTCGTTGATGGATAAATTAAACGTACAATTCCTGCTAAATCAAGTGCGCGCATGGCATCTCCTATTTCTCGAGAACGATAATTTGAATTTCCGAATCGTTCAAATGAAATTCGGTCTTTCTCATTCGGTGCCGCTTGCATTAAAAATCG
>JBIKQS010000057.1:0-10229 GCA_044349575.1 Crocinitomicaceae bacterium | reverse complement strand
CGCTTTTGAACAACTGGTTTTTATGCCGATGGATTACTTTAACCGAAACAAAGTTGGCGAATTAACAAGTAGGTTGTCAAATGATATTTCTCAAATACAAGATACCATGAGAACCACTGTGGCGGAATTTTTCAGACAGCTTGTAATCGTAACAGGTGGAACCATTTTTCTCTTTTTCATTTCATGGAAACTTGCCCTAATTATGTTTGCTACTGTTCCTGTAATGGCAATTATTGCTGTTGTTTTTGGAAGGTTTATTCGAAAATTAGGTAAACAAGCTCAAGATTTCACAGCAACATCCAATTCGATTGTAGAAGAAGCTCTAACAGGAATTGCCAATGTTAAGGCCTTTACCCAAGAATGGATGACACTCGGAAAATACAATAAATCATCTCAACAAATTCGAGATTTGAACGTGAAAAGTGGCCTCTGGAAGGGGTTATTTGTGTCCTTCATTATTTTTTGTTTGTTTGGTGCAATTATTTTTATTGTTTGGCAAGGATTATTAATGACTCAAGGATCAAATCCAGAACTAGCATCCGAAGGTTTTTATCAGTTTGTTTTATTTACCATCATGATGGGAGCATCTGTAGGATCTTTACCTGAACTTTACGCGGGAATTCAGAAAGCGGCAGGTGCGACCGAAAATTTAGTGGTAATTCTTCATGAAAAAACAGAACGACAATTAACATCCGGGAAAGAAACTCCCGAATTAACGGGCCGAATCTCTTTTGAAAATGTTCGTTTTTCGTATCCACAACGAAATGACATTGAAGTACTGAAAGGAATTTCATTCGAAGTATTGCCCAATCAAACACTTGCACTTGTCGGATCATCAGGTTCGGGAAAAACAACTATTTCCAACTTATTATTTCACTATTACAACAATTTTACAGGGAAGATTCTGTACAATGACCATACTATTGAAAGTATTGAAATTGAATATTTAAGAAATAATTTGGCTATCGTTCCACAAGAAGTTATGCTCTTTGCAGGAACGATTCGTGAAAATCTCCTTTTTGCTCAACCAAACGCAACAGAGGAAGAAATTTTTGAAGCCGCAAAAGGAGCAAATGCTTTTGATTTTATTCAATCTTTTCCGCAAGGATTTGAAACTCAAGTGGGAGATAGAGGAATTCAACTTTCGGGCGGTCAGAAGCAACGAATTGCAATAGCCCGCGCCATTTTAAAAAACCCTAAAGTTCTCATTTTAGATGAAGCCACCTCATCGCTTGACTCTGAATCTGAACGACTTGTGCAAGAAGCCCTCACTAACCTAATGAAAGGTCGAACTTCAATTGTAATTGCACATCGATTATCTACCATTAAATTGGCCGACAAAATTTTGGTTTTGAAGGAAGGAGAAATTGTTGAACAAGGAACCCATGAATCATTATTGGCAGATAATGGTTTTTATGCGCATTTAGTAAATCTACAAAAAATGAATTCTGCTTCGGAATAGTTTTAACTTAGCAAAGAACCTTTCCGTAGATACAATTTTGGAGATTGAAATGAATTAGCTGATTTATACAATACTATTCTCACTGGTACTCGTAAGCGATTTACAAGTCTTAACATATTGCCAAAAAATCGTTGCACCAAGATTTACATAAACAAAAACCAAAATAAATTTCATTTGTTTTAGTATCTTGCAACGAAAAGACGAGAAATAACGTCAAAAAATTGAATTTACATATGAAACTATTACTTTCCATTTTTTCTTTAGTGGCTATCCTATTTCAACTTGAAGTTTCGCATGCGCAAGAAATGGAAAATATTTTACTATTAAAAGATTCTACAGAGGATTCCAATGATTTCTCTCCTAAAGCTTTTTACGCTACGCGAATTATCAATGGTCATAGTATTGAAACCCTACCGAAAGGATACATGGAAATGCGCATTGAACATCGCTTTGGAGACATTGGAGGGGTAAATGGAGGATATCAAAACATGTTTGGATTCGATAACCTTTCTGATATGCGCATTGCACTAGAATATGGAGTAACAAAAGATTTAATGGTGGGATTCGGAAGATCAAAAGGGACAGGTGCGCCTTATCGATCATTGCTGGATGGATTTGTGAAATACAGAACCCTGCGTCAAAATTCAAAAATGCCAATTTCATTAACTGTTGTTGGAGGATCTTCTTTTACCTACATGCAGGCAACTACTGATGAATCCAAAGTAAATCATTTTCCAAAAGCTTCTCACCGACTTGCTTATTTTGCTCAAGCAAATATTACGAAGAGATTTGGAGACCGATTATCTATAGCCTTGATGCCAACTTTTGTTCATCGAAATTATGTAGCCTCTAACGATATGAATTCACTCTTGGCATTAGGAGGAGCTTTTCGCGTTAAATTAACCCATCAATTTGCACTGATTGGAGAATATTACCATTCTTTTGCTTCAAACAATTCAAGACCGTCAGAAATCTACAAACAAAGTATGGCTCTAGCATTAGAGTGGCAGACATTTGGTCATAATTTCACAATTAATTTCACAAATTCAGGTGGTTTGGGTGAAACACAATTTATTCCTTATACCTATGAAAATTTAACTAAGGGCCAATTTCGGTTCGGATTTTGTGTTGGTAGAAAGTTTGTTATAAATGAATAATACTATGAAAAAAACGCTAATCATCTCTGCTTATTTTATTGTTCTTATTTTATCTTCAGCTGTTTCATTCTCTGTATTGGATCATTATGAAATCACTACGGGACATAAAATCGCCTTCAAAAGTGTTGATCCATCAGGTACGTTTACAAAAATTTCTGGCACAATCGATTTTGATGAAGCTAATTTAGATAGTTGTAAATTTAAAATTACAATTCCAGTAAGTTCAATTGACACAGGAAATGCATTGAGAGATAAAAAAGCGCAAACCGCAGAATGGTTTGACGCTAAAAATTATCCGAATATAAAATTCACCTCTACATCCGTTACTAAAGATGGAGAAAAATACAATGTGAAAGGAGATTTAACACTTAAAGGAATAAAAAAGGAAATTACGATTCCGTTGACCTACACAAAAAAGGATAATAAAATCACATTTAAAGGTACCTTTACAGTTAATAGAATAACATTTGGCATTGGTAAAAAAAGTGAAGTTGTGCCCGATAACATGGCTCTGAACGTTACTGTACCTGCAATTCTGAAATAAATTGACAATGGCAATTAGAACATTAACTTTAGGAACTCTAGTTGCGGTTTTGGCTTCCTTTTTTGGAATTGTATATGTCTATTTCTATTATCAATTATTCGATTTTTCCAAGTACTTACCTCTTTGGAAAATACCTGCCATTTTTACTTTCATTTCATTTCTGCTTGTGGGATTTTCAATAGTAAGTTCAATGTTGTTTAAGAAAAAAGGAAACGTGATTACATCTGTTATTCTAACACTCTTTTCAATTCTCAGTATCGTTTTACCAACTTTATTTCCGCCGAAATTTCCGCATGAGATTGAAGTTCCAGAAATGTTTCCTGCGTTTGTATTACCACTTCATTTTTTTGTGCCTCTTTTTTGGTTATTGTTGTCACCTTATTTTTTGCTAATCAAACAATGAAATTAATTTACCTTACCTTAATCATTATACCCTTTCTATTTAGTTGTAGGAAGGATAAAGTACAAAACTATCCCAATGCTAGTTGTGCCGATACGGTGTCTTTTAATAATGAAATTTTACCTTTGATACAAAATAATTGTACGGGTTGCCATACCAATCAGAATGGGTATTCTTTTACGAATCATGCTAATATATCTTCAAATTCAACAGCCATAATTGGTTCAATGAGAAATAGTGGGTATCAACTTATGCCTCAGGGTGGCCCTGCCCTACCCGATAGCGTCATTGAAAGAATTGAATGTTGGGTAAATCAAGGAAAACAAAATAACTAAGTATACATTTTAAACTCTATAACTATGAAAAAAGTTTTATTATCAATTGGAACAGGTGGTGTAATGACTCTATTAATTTCGCTTCAGCATATTAATAACGGATCTATAGAATCCTATCATAAGATGCCGCATAATTCAGGAGGAGTAGGAGCAGGAAGAACTGGTGCGCCTGGTGAATCTAACTGTACAGCGTGTCACGCTGGAACAGCGCAAGATGGGGCAAATGAAAACATTCTAACAATACTCGATGGAACTAACCCTGTAACTACATACACACCAGGGCAACAATATACAGTGGCACTTGCTATGACATCCAATCCTGCCAAAAGAGGCTTTCAAGCTACGGCTTTAACTAGTGGTAATACGATGGCCGGTTCGTTTACAGGACAGGCAGGAAATACATCGATCAACGGTACTACTAAAAAATATGCAAATCATACTTCAACAAGTAATACTTCTTCTACTCTTTCATGGACATGGAACTGGACTGCGCCAGCAGCTGGATCAGGAAACATTACATTTTATGTGGCAACAAATAAAACAAACAACAATGGTAATGATAATGGAGATGTAATTTACTTATCTCAACATGTATTTTCTGAGGCTAGTTCAGCAGGAATTGAAGAAACCAAAACAGAATCGATGCAAATTTATTTTGATGGCAACTCAAATAGCATTCATGCAAATTTCGATGCTTTATCGGTGAGTGCAACATCTCTTAAATTAATTGATTTTTCCGGGAAGGTAATATACAACACAACCTTAGGAGCATCTGATATTGGAAAGAATACACGTGAAATTCAACTAAATAAATCCTTAAAGGCAGGAACATATATTGCTACGTTAGAGATTGGACGTAAAGTTTACAGCAAGAAAATTGTTATCCAATAGGTAGCATTCTCAAATACATAAAACAAATTGGCGGCTTAATAAAGTCGCCTTTTTTATTTTCTATTTTGATTTCTTTCTCTCCTTAATCGACTCATAAAGGACACGTTGTATATCTGATCGAATACCCATATCAATAATTTTTCGATTCTCCTGATCGGGATAAACGCGGTTTGAAAGAAAAACAAAATTCAAATTATTTTCAGGATCGGCCCATGCAAGCGTTCCCGTGAAACCACTATGACCAAAACTTCTAGACGATGCCAATTTCGTACAGGTTCCTCCCCCTTCCAATTTCGGTTTATCAAAGCCTATTCCTCTGTGATTTGTCTTGAAGGGATTAGTTGTATATAAATCTACGACCTCAGGTTTCAAGTATTGAATTCCGCCATAATAGCCTTTATTCAAAAAAAGCTGCATGAGTGAGGCCAAATCTGTAGCATTTCCAAAAAGCCCTGCATGTCCACAAACACCACCTAACATGGCCGCGCCAGGATCATGAACATATCCTTGTACAACTTGCTTCC
Organism: Crocinitomicaceae bacterium; assembly: GCA_044349575.1. Classification (GTDB taxonomy): domain Bacteria; phylum Bacteroidota; class Bacteroidia; order Flavobacteriales_D; family Crocinitomicaceae; genus UBA952. Next base: position 4,916 of record JBIKQS010000057.1, on the reverse strand, counting down.
TGAATTTTGTATCATTCTCAGTAGGGGCGATTCTATTTTTATCAAAACAATTCAAAGGATTATAACCCAAGGTCCGCAAACCCATAGGTTCGTACAGTTGCGTTTTCAAGAAATGATTCAAGTCTTGCTTGGATTGCTTTTCAATGATTTTCATGATGAAATAATAGCCTAAATCAGAATACTTAAACTCCTTAACCCCCAAGGGTTGGGATGAAATTTGGGCATACATCGAATCCACATAATTTTCATTCATCCACAAATCATCAGCAACCTGTCTCGTAAAAACTTCAGATTCGTTAGAGCTGAATAATTGCGGATCAGGGAGATTGTTTTTTAATACATTCAAATAGAAAGGTATCCACGGTTTCAATCCTGCTTGATGCGTTAGCATATCTTTCAATTCCAGATTTTCCATTTTTGTTCCCTTTACCCATTCAGGAATAAAATCACTAATTTTTTTAGATACGTCAAATTTTCCTTTGGACTGCAGAAACATTAATCCCGTGGTTGATGCACCAATTTTGGTAATTGAGGCCAAATCATAAATGTCATCCATTTTTACCGGATTTGATTTTTCGTATCGCTGGTTTCCAAAACTTTTTCTGTAAAATATTTTACCATCAACAGCAGCAACAATTTGACATCCGGGATATGCTCCAGCAAATATTCCTTTGCGTGCAATATTGTCTATTTCCTCCAATTTCTTTGGGTCAATACCTACCTCTTCCGGATCTGTAAATTTCAATCGACCCATCCATTTCAATTCTTCACCACTTCCTGCGGGATAGTTTTTATCAAAGTCAACGGCCAACTTCCCATGGGTTGGTATTGCGCCAAAAAGCACCTGTGCAGTTCTATCTAAAATATACGGGTGATTCTCGTATGCAACAACTAAAGCATCGTGATGTGGAATCTTACAATCTCTTATAAAATCTATCGGTGCAAATAATACAACCGTTCGTTTGCCATGACAGGGTAATTTATGCAAGTAGTCTAACGCTTGTTTAGTAAGTTTATGATTTTCAGAAATATGAACAGACAATATAAAATGGTCTGCGTGTTCAATAAGTTTTAACTTATCTTGTTTGAGCTCCTCAAAAAAGTTGATATTAATTTCAGCGAAATCGGTAAACAAGGAAATCGATTCTGTGAACTCTTGAAATCCCTCACCTACGGTCAAAACCACGAATTTCTTATCCAAAGCAGCATAGGGCAAAACATTTTTTGAATTCTTGAGAACAGTGATTTTTTTCTCTGCTTCCATCTTTTGTTGGTATACCGGAAGATTGTTAAGATGTCTGAATTCATTGGATTGCCATGGAATTTCATTTTGAGTTTGTGCCAAATAATCAAGTTGAAAAACAACTAAAATGGTTAATAGTATAAATGGTAAAACTGCGGTTAGTCTGCGATTCATAGATTGTTTATTATCTCCTTGAATCAAAAATAGTGCAGATAAGACAGGATTTAAAAAATAATTCTGCTTGTTTTAAACAAAATAGAGTTGATGAATGTAATTTAACGCAAGATATTAGAGAGATTTCATCTTAAACATTTGCCGCATAGAGCAATCCAATGGCAAGAATTGAACAAACCAATCCGAGCAATTTCTGCTTTGAAAGCGCTTCTTTAAATGCAATAAAACCAAGAATTGCGGAGGTAATAACAATGCTGACATTAACAACCGCAAGCACAGTAGAATCACTCCAACCTGTTGAAGAATAGGCGGTAATCAGCAGATAAATAGAAAAGAAATTAGGAATTCCAAGACATATACCTGCAAAAACATTCTTCAATGATAGTTGGGTTTGTTTGCGGAATACTGAATTAACCAGCATAATGACTCCGAAAAATCCTGCAATACCAAAACCTATGGCAGAAAACAAGGCTGCGGTTAAATTCGTCAACATATATTTCTGAACAAAATTGAGCACGAAATCAAGCATTCCACTTCCAAAAAAGAGTACCAACAACATCCAAATTACCGGCTTTTGTTTGGAGGAAGATTTATCGAATGAAACCAGTAACACGCCAATAATCGCCATGACAATTCCAGTAATTTTTAAAATACCAAAAGACTCACCGAAACCGATAAAAATTGCACTAATTGCCATACTCATTTTAACAGCAACGGAAGTAATTGCAACACCATTTATTTGAGAGCTTTTACCCATCAACACAAAAAGTGAAATAAATAAAACGCCACAAATAAGGGCTGCATATAGCCAGTTAATATCAGACCACGCTGCATTGGACCAACTATCTCCATATAAGGCAAATCCACAGATGCAAGCGGTAAAATAGTTAAAAACAATTGCTTGAAAAGTATCTATACCAAACTTTGGAAAAAGTTTAAAAAGAATAAAAATGAAACTAGAAAATAAAATAGATCCAATTAATGCTATCATCTTCGATGGTAATAATAAATGAGGTCATCGCCAAACTGTTGGGAAGATGAAGGGACTTTACTGATAACGGGAGCCTTTACACCATTGTGGAATAACTTATCACCAACAATAACGCGAGCTTCATCCCATACATTATCCACAATAAAATATTGCAATGTTCTACTTCCTCCTTCTACAAAAACGGATTGAATACCACGTTGATAGAGCTCTGAAAGAATATTTGCCGTACTTGTTTCTGAGATTTTCACCCATTCAACATTGTTATTCACGTGATTTTTAATGCGATTGAAAATAATTGTTGGAGCGTCTTTCGAAAAAACATTCATGTCATTTTTCAATTGCAATTGACTATCAACAATAATTCTCGTTGGGTTTTTTCCATGAAATTCGCGCACAGTCAATGAAGGATTGTCGTACAAAATAGTATTTCTCCCAACGAGAATGGCATGTTCTTGTGATCTCCATTTATGAACCAATGCCTTTGTTTCAGGAGCTGAAATCCAATTAATTCCTTGTTCATTATTTTGACGTGATCGATCCAAATAGCCATCGACGGTTTGTGCCCATTTCAAAATAACGTATGGACGCTGCTTTTCATGAAATGTAAAAAATCGTTTATTCAATCGTTTACAATCCTCTTCCAAAATTCCAGTAATAACATTGATTCCGGAACGACTCAATTTTTCTATCCCTTTTCCCGCAACTTTTGGATTAGAGTCAATACAACCAATTACCACTTCTTTGACTTTCCATTGAATAAGCAAATCCGCACATGGAGGGGTTTTTCCAAAATGAGAACAAGGTTCTAGTGAGACATAAACTGTTGCACCTTCTATTTCTGATTTATCGATGACAGATTCAACAGCATTAACCTCAGCATGCGCTTCCCCCACTAATTTATGGTAACCTTCTCCAATGATTTTATTGTTTTTTACAATAACACAACCAACAAGTGGATTAGGAAAAACATAGCTCCCACCCAAGTTTGCCAGATAGATGCATCTGCGCATGTAGGTTTCGTGATCTAGCATTAGATTCCTATTCGAATTCAATTAAAACAGCTCCTTTATCAACCACATTTCCTAAATCAACATGGATGTTTTTTACAATTCCAATACCATCCGATTTTAATACATTTTCCATTTTCATTGCCTCCAAAGACAAAATTGAGTCACCCATTTGAACCTCTTGACCGACCTGTACAAATAATTGAAGAATTCGACCTGGCATAGGAGCTTGAAGTTCTTTGATGCGTTTAATTTTTGGCTTATCCATACCAAGCGAAGCAATCAAATCATCCAAATTACCTTTTTTGTGAACTTCATAAACTGCGTGATTCAATTTCAGTTTGATACGATTATTTTCCAAATTATTTTCCAAGATTTCACCGTGATAACTTTTACCTTGATACTCCAGCGTAAAAAATTGATGACTTTCCCAAACAATCGTTGCTCCTTGTGTTACATTACTCGTTGTTCCATTAATTGACCACATAGTATAGAAATTATAGTGCAAAATAAACAAATCAATCCGAATAAAATTCAATTAAAATAAAATTCAGTAAACAGCTTAACACTAACATCCTAAAAACTTTCTTAATTTGACGTAAAGTTTGAGTTTACAGCAAAAAGAATTTTGTCAAAAAAAATAAAATGACTTATTGTACTTTGTAAAATAATTAATTATTTTTACGAAAAATATTTTCTATGAAGCAGTTTTTTTGCTTACTATTTCTACTACTGACATCGGGTGTTTTCAGTCAACGAAAAATTACTGGTGTAATCAAAGATGAAAAAGGTGAAGGTCTTCCATTCGTTTCGGTTGTCATAAAAGGAACAAATAAAGGTACCAAATCAAATGATCTTGGTGAATACTTAATTTCCGTTCCTGATTCAAATAAGGTTGTTCTTAAATATTCTTTCATAGGATATGAGTCTCAAGAAATAGTAATTGAGAATAAAACTACAATCAATATCACATTAATTTCTTCTGTTTCCTTGGAAGAAGTTGTTGTTGTGGGCTATGGTTCAGCAACTAAGAAAGAACTCACAGGTGCAACATCAAAAGTAGGTGGTGAAGATGTTGAAAAAATGAATTTATCACGTATGGATCAGGCGCTCCAAGGTCAAGTTTCCGGGGTAAATGTCTCTACCAACTCAGGTTCACCTGGAGGGGCTTCCAATATAAGAATTCGAGGATTATCTACTTTTGGTGATAATGATCCCTTAATCTTGGTTGATGGAGTTGTTTATGATTCAGAAGGTCTTAATGCGTTAAATCCAGCTGATATAAAATCGATAAACATATTAAAAGATGCCACAGCCGGTATTTACGGTGTTCGGGCAGCTAATGGCGTTATTCTGGTTGAAACCAAGCAAGGTAGATTGAATGCTAAACCTAGAGTAGAATTTAGTAGCTATTACGGGATTCAATCCACCAGCCGTAAATTAGATTTATTGAATGCTTCTGAATATGCAGTGATTAAAAATGAAATGTTTGCTTTCGGAG
>JBIKQS010000056.1:0-10254 GCA_044349575.1 Crocinitomicaceae bacterium | reverse complement strand
AAGCACCTCTTTTGGAGGTGCTTTCAATTAAACTAAAATTAACTGAACCTAAGTTTTACTGAACTACAAATTGGATATTTTGTGTTGTTTCTGCAGTTTGAACTTTTGCAACATACATACCTGCTGTTAATCCATTGAAAGTTGCACTTGTTTGATTAACTATTTCTTGGTTATCAACTACTTGACCAGCAGCATTCACAATTGTAATCAATTTAACGTCTACATTGTTCCATGTGATTGTTCCATTTCCGTTATTTGGGTTTGGGTAAAGCGTGAATGTACTCTCTACTTCTTCAATTCCTGCTAATGCCGTTGCAACATAGGTGTCTACATTCACTTGGCAACCGTTATCGTCTGTGATAGTCACGTTGTAAGCTCCTTCAGTCGTGATATCAAAAAGATCTTCACTTGTATTTCCAGTAGACCAATCAAAAGCGTAAGGAGCTGTTCCACCTTGAACAAACAAATCTAAATTCACTGAAGTTTGCATATCAGTTTGAGAAATCATAGCTTGTAATACTTCAGGTGCAGTTACTTCAAAAGACGCCCAAAGAACATCTCCTGCAGTTGTTTGCATTTTTAAGCGATAAATTCCAACTGAAAGATTCGTTAAGTCTTCAGTTGTTGAACCATTGTCCCAAGTAAATGAACTTACAGAATTATTTGCTACTTCAATATCGATAATTCCATCGTTTAGACCTGCACAACTGATATGGTGCACTGCGTATGTAATCACTTCTTGATTATCGTTGTTAACTACAGAACCAGTAGTAATATTTTCAGCTTGTGCATTGAAAAGAGCTGTTCCTAAGAAAAGGCTTGCGATAAAGTTGCGTACTGAAGTTTTCATTTTGTTTCGTTTTGATTTCTGAAACAAAAGTGCTTGTTCTCCAATAAAAAGTTTCTACTTTAAAAGATGTACAACCGCAAAATACGGAAGCCTACTAAAGGTATACTAGGTATTTACATTACTGACGTACGTATTAGTTCGTAGAAATTCAGGATTTCATGGCGCTTTTCATACACTAAATTTCCTCGAAGACCTTAATTTCAATTTCCACTCATGATTTCTTTTAAAAAATTAAAATAATCATAGGAAGCTAATGATTGTTCCGTTGATGTCTTTCCTAACGAATCTTGAATGAGTCTTGTGAAATTTGCAATAAATGGGCGCGCTATCTTACTGTATTCATATACGTTATCATTGATTATCTCATCCTCATTTACGTAAATACTAACGGAAACGATAAAATCTTTTTGGTTTTCAAAATCTACCACATAAGCAGATTCAGTTACAAAACCATAGGCAATTCCAATTTTGCTAAAAATACGATAGCGTCCACTTGAGGCAAGTTCAGGTTTGTTACCTATGATCGTGTACTTGTAGTAATTATCCGGATATACATCCTTATTGTGATAGGAAGTGTTTTTCATTTCACGCGGAAAATTCCCCATACATTTTAATAGGTATTTTCTTGAATCGAACGATACTTGAAAACGCTCGTTGGCAGAAACATTTTGCGGAAAAACCAATCGGAAAACCGTTTTGTGTATATCAGTTAATGGATAATCTAAAAATGAATTAAAATCATAGGGTTTTTCAACCTTCTTACCATTTTCAATTTGGTATTTCCCAATGAGCTTGTTTGCTGTAAAAGGCAAACGATACATAAACTCACTAGAGTCCAAGACCGCCTTTGGATAACTAACCTGTAGCTTACCGTCGGGTGAAAAAAGTGAATACGAATGTGTTTCTAACAACTTTCCTCTTGGACATCCGGTAAAACCTCCGTAAATATTCGTGTTTTTCAATTGACGAGTGGATAGCTTATAATTCAACAACTTAGGTGTAACAACATTGAAAAACATGGAATAATAGGCATTATCACTTATGGATAACATATCTTCAATGGCCAAACTAATAGGAATGTTTCGCTTCATCGTTAAATCAACAAAACCACTGCCTCCACAGTTGAAATCTCGGTTCATTTTGATATAGCTTTCACGAGAAAAGTTTAATGAATCAAGAATTTCAAACATCGCTACCGCAGTCGGTAACTTAACCATACTTGCCGGATAAAAATACTCGCCAGTCGTGAAGTCATACGTAGTGAATTCTTCTTGACCATCTTGATCTCGTTGAATATCGGTAACTACAAATTGAAGTCGATACTTATTTCTATTTTTCAATACGTAATCAACTAAAGAGTCTTTTCCATGAAGCGATTGGTAAAATTCGTCTTTCGTTTTTTGAGCAGTTACCCCAAAAATTATAAAAAACAAGAACCCTATCGCTACCAATCTTTTTGTCATTCAGAATTTTTCGGGGATAAAAAGTATATAACGACCGCAGACAAAATAGTTACCAAGGTCCAAAATAGTCTCATCGGTTCCAAATGTGCAAAATAGAAAATCATCCAAAAGGTAACTCCAATAAATAAAATAGGAGTAATTGGATAACCCCAAGTTTTAATTGTAGAATCATCTCCTAATTTTCTAGCGCGTATGATGAAAACACCTGCTACTGTGAGTAAACAGAATAATGATAGCGTTAATTCGATGTATTGCAAGATCATTCTAAAATCGAATAATAAGATAATCGTCACCGAAATGAACGTTTGTAATAAAATTGCATTTACGGGTGCTCCTTTTTCCGTTTGACCTTTAAGAAATGAGAAAATTCGGTAATCATGCCCCATGCGCTGTGCCACGCGTGGACCTGCAATAAACATGGCATTGATACCTGAAACCAGCGCAACCGCAAATAAGCCGGCAAAAACTAGTGCTGTTTGTTCGTTAAATATCTTACTGATGACAATATTTCCAATGGCAATCTTTCCACGTAATTCATCAAAGGTGCAAACGTACATGAATACACCGGTTAACAAGAGATAAACTATGGTAACAACAGCTGTACCTGTAACCAATGAAAACGGAAGGTTTTTCTTAGGGTTTTCCATATTTCCTGCAATGTACGAGGATGAATTCCAACCACTATAGGCGAACATGACATAAACCAATGAACCAGCGAATGGCAAACTAAAAATAGTACTCCAACTCACATCTGTAGGTGCAAAACTCACATTACTTCGAGTTTCATCTGAAAGAAAGAAGAAAGGAGAAATTATTAATACAACAATAAACAAGAGTTTGATTGAAGTAATAATATTTTGAAATAAACCACCAGTTACAACGCCTCCAAGTTGAATTACAGTAACCAATAAAATCAAAGATATAGCAACTATTTTTGGTGTAAATTGTGGCAAATCCGATCCTAATACTTTATTCATTATCGGCATTAAGTAATCACCTGAAGCCAGAGCCAATGCAGCGATTGCGGCTGAAAATCCCACAATAATGGAAACCCAACCACTTGCAAAACCAACAACTGGGTGATAAATTTTGCTTAAAAAGGTATATTCACCTCCTGATTCTCTAAAAGTGGTTGCAACTTCGGCATAGGCTGTTGCGCCACACAAGGCAAAAATTCCACCTATAAACCAAATGAACATGATGGCAAATGGATCTGGAATACCAATAGGAGGATTCATTACTTGAAATCCGATTGAAGTAAAAATTCCTGTGCCAATCATATTGGCAATTACCATATTGGTAGCTACACTACGCGAGTATTTCTTAAATGTCATGAATTATTTTTTTATGGCAATCATTTGGTTTTGATCCTTCGTCTGCCAATGGTAACCTAAAGAAAATGAAAGTGAACCCATAAATTCTTTGGTGGTATAGGCTGCAGCCATATCTTTCTGAAATAAATTTTCACTAAAATCGGAAACAGGTTTCACGTAATTTCCATACAATTCCATCTTAAACTTAGATTTATCGAAATATTTGTAAGGAATGCCTGTGTCATCTTGAACTAAATAAATGGCTTTATCCAAAACAGTATTCCTTATCGTTGTAAACGTTTCGTAATGCATTAAATAGGAAGCTGATTTTACAAAACAATTTGAAGCAGGAATTGATTTTAACGTTGCTGCTAGTGCCTTATCTTTTTCAATGCCAGAGTTTGAAATATCACATGAGTAATAAGTAAGTGTCTTCAAAATACCTTTTTCCTTATTTCCAAATGTTATGCGAACTGCTTTTGCCTTGTTTTCTCCCACTTTGAAAGGTGCGTAGGTTTTCTTTCCACTTTCATCAACCGTCAATTCTTCAACAGAAGTAATCGTATGCCCAGTTTTTGAAACGGACCAAAGCAAGACTGGTAGCATTCCATTTACAGGAGATGATTTGGTGTCTTTTATCATGTTCATTGTAATGAAATAACTTTTTGCATAAATATCTCTTAAAATAAAATCCGCTGCTTCGATATACTCACGTGTTTTGGTCTTATCCATTTTTGTCATATCCGGAATAGAACCAACGCTCTCTTGTGCCATCATGACATAATGATTGGCGTTGGGATACAAGGAATTAACATGTAGGAAGTCACCACCTGAAAAGGGATAAAAAACAGAAGTAGTATCGGATTTAACATTGCGTTTCAATGCTGCTTGGTTCCAATTGGTAATTGGTGTCAAACGTGATTTACCTATTTCAACTAATTTTTGATTTAGCTGCTTGGAAAATGAATCGTAATAGACTGGATCTACGTTTGAAGGAGATTTTTCTGTATTTCCTGAAATCAAACGTGCAAACCCGTCAAATACTTCATCCGGTTTAATTTCTGAAGTTTGTTGCATATTTCCAGCATTCTTGGTACCGGACTTTTCATCGCTTCCTGAATTTCCACAGGAAGATGAAACTAATACAACTGCGATAAAACTACTTAAGGCAAAAAAGGTGATTTTCATGTCAACATCTATTATAATGTCAACGATATACTTGGATTTGTAAAAATTAGTTACATTTTTTTCCTATTCAACCTCTAAAAGCCAATTACGCTTCTTATAAACAGAAATTAATGTCTTGATTGCAAGGATGTTTTGTTCATTTCTTAAAACATCTTTCACATGTATTTTACAGTTGGCACTATCATTATTCCCATCCAAATCATCCATTTTTCGAAACCACTTGCGTAGAATTTCAATTGATTCATTTGAGCTTGGTTTAAAATCATCGTATTTAACACTCGCAAAAAAAGTAATTTTCTTTCGAGCTCTAGTAAATAGTACATTTAACCTCTTGGCTCCCGTAGTTAAATTAATTGGACCAAAACGATGTGCAAAAACGCCATCTTTTTCAGCGTATCCATAACCAAAACTAACAATCAACTCATCACACTCATCTCCCTGTACATTTTCCACAGACTTAAAAAATAACTGATCTGCCTCTACCCTTTCTTGTAAAATTTCCTTGGTTCTTGACGGCAACAAATCGTAAATCTCTTGTAGTTGACTTTCTGAAAAGGCTACAATTCCAAGTGAATCAATTGAAGAAAGTTTATCGGTAATGTAATCAGCCACTGCCTTCGCCTCAATGACATTAGTCCTTTCATCAAATCGACCTTCTGGAACATACTTGGATTGGATGGGTTTATCTGTAAACGATGCATCCCTAAATGCGGCTAGTCTATTTTGATAGAAATGGGTATTGGAAAATGAAATCAACTCTGGATGATAACTGCGATAATGGTAGGATAGAAATATACTGGGAAGGTAAAACGAAGCTTGGTGTAATAAATCAACGCTTTCTGTTGTTCGTGTAAAATAAGAACTTGGGCTCATTTGCTGTGGATCTCCCGCAATCAAAACGCGCTCGGAACGTTGAAGTGCCCCAAATGCATTTTCAAGAGGAATTTGACTCGCTTCATCAAAAATTGTTAATGAGAATACATGTTGCTCAAGTGGAAAACAAGATGAAATTCGGGAGGGATTCATGAGCCAAACCGGCTTTAATAAATGTATCCATTTTTTTGCTGGCGAATCCATTAGCTGTCGCATGGATAAATGATTTTTACTTTTGGCAAATTCCTTAACCAGTATACGTTTCCCTGCTTTCAATTCTTGCTTTAATTCTTTATCAGAACTTGACAATTTCTGAGTTGGTTCAAGTAATAAACTATGGAATTCATCAAATTGATGTTTTTGTTTGCTCAAAATATGTTTGGCAAATTCAACTTGTTCCTTATCACAAAGGGAATTTAACTCGTTAATTTTTTGATAAAAAGTAGTCCAACTAAAATCGATTAACTGTGGAAAATCCATTTTTAATTTAGACCAAGTACTATGCATAATTGCAGATTCAATTTCATGCACATGATTGAATTTCTTGGTCAGTACAGACAGATATTTTGAACCTTGCAAGACTGTACCCACGTTTTCAAGAAATACGAATAGTATTTTCTCAAGTGCGTTGAAATAAGAAACTAAATCAGTGGAATCATCAAAGCAGAAATACAACTTAAAGTCTGAAATTAAGGTAGATACAATTCCTTGTTGCTCCTCTAAACTACTTCTCTCGTGCTCAGAAAGTTGCTGGTATTCTGTAATTTCCTCACTTGTAATGTAGGTATTTAAAAGAACGATTTCCTCCAAATCATGTATATTGTCAATTCCAAGTTTTACTAATTTACCTTCTATCGTTTGAAGTTTATCACGAATTTCTAGTTGCTTTCGTCTTAAATTCAAGGAAATAAGGGGGTCTAAAAAAGGGGATCTCGTCCATTTTTTCCACAGCTTTTTGCGCGATAATGCAGTAAACAAAGAAGCATTCTCAAATCGCTTACAAAGTTCCACTACTTCAGCATTATTGGGAGAATGAATCCAATGGGCATTTTCTAAATCACTTTTTTCTATTTCAATTTTAAGCGTTAAATAATCATTTTTTAGTTTTACTAACTTATGAGAGATGGAGGAATTACCTAAGAACTTAATTCCGTATTTTCTGAAAATAACCGTGTTAAATTTTGAAATAAAAACGGATTTTCGTGCTAACTCATATAACTGTTGAAATTCTAACTTGTCATTGGCAGAAGATAATTCAGTTAGAGACCTTTTCCACAAGGGAATCTTATTCTCAATTGAAAGGAAAAATGCTTTATCAATAAGTTCAGTCTTAATCTGTGAAACAAGAAAATGAAGATCTTTTTCAAACAAAAATTCTAACGAGGTTCTAAGACTTTTCCATTCATCCAATGCTGGTAATGCACTTGAATATCCCGAAGGGTGTTCGTTTTTAGTAACCTGCTCATATTCGATAAGAAATTCTAAAATTGTTTTACCATTACCCAATTTAGGTTGGTTAAGGAGATTGAGCGTATTCTGTAATTGACTCTGAACAAGATTACCAATTGGCGAAAATTCTTTTTTTTGTAGTTCAATCAATTCCAATCGTTGCCATTCTTTCTTAAGTTCGTGAATAAAATTGGTATTGGAAAAATGCTGGGTTGAAGTATAACATAATCCACCCAAACCCAAGGAAGATAATTTTTTTTGAATAACATCCAAGGCAACGCGTTTCTCTGAAACAACCAAGGTTGATTTTTCCATTTCAAGCATTTTACCCAGCACATTAACGATAACTTGTGACTTACCCGTTCCTGGAGGCCCTTGAACAACGCAATTAGTACCTTGTAATTTAGTAAATACTTCTGTCTGATCAGGATCTGATGAAACGAGTTCCCGACCTGATAATGGTAATTCAATGCAATTCTCACCCTCTGATAATCCCATAATTTGCTTCAGTCCTAGCGAATAGGATTGGGCATGAATGAGCTGTTCTATTTCACGAAACATCTCAAACCGATGTGGGTGAAAATTACCAATAAACTGTTTATCTGCATCAATTCGCACAGATGAATAGGTCGACAATTGGTTTTGTATTTCATCAACCGATGTAGAAAGCTCTACATCAAATTCTCGTTCAAAAAACCATGCTAAAAATGGATTTAAATAAGGCTCGTCGATATTTTCAAGTGTTAGTTCCTTAGAAAGCTTATTAACATGGATTTTGACTTCTTGTAAAAGGATTGGGATTGCATAATCACTTTCTTTCCACGTTAAAGAAATAATTCCTTGCGCAATACACACAGGGTTAATACCAAATTCTTTTTGGATATTCTTTATTGATCTAATTAACTTTTCCCACGATGAATCAAGAAGGCTAGGTTGAGTGGGCAATTCTAAAATCCTATTGGCATAAACGGAAGCCAAGGGGTCATTTTTTGAGAAATGGAAAGTATTCTTTACATACGACTGAAGTAGTTCTCTAATTTCAGTATTATGTTGAATTTCTTTCATCTACCTAAAAATAAAAATCCCGGAATCAAAGTGAAACCGGGATTGAAATTAACTGATTATTTTTTATAAACCAAAGGCTTGTTTAACTGAATCAACGTAATCTAATTTCTCCCACGTAAATAATTCTACTTCCAGCGTTTTTACAGTTCCATCTGGTGAAGTAAATGATTTAGTTACTACCTCATTTTTTCTACCCATGTGACCATAAGCAGCAGTTTCTTGATAAATTGGGTTACGAAGTTTCAACCTTTGCTCAATAAAATAAGGGCGCATATCAAAGATTTCAGAAACTTTATTAGCAATTTCACCATCTGTCAAATTCACTTTTGAAGTGCCGTAGGTGTTTACATACAAACCACATGGCTTTGCAACACCAATTGCATAAGAAACTTGAACTAAAACTTCATCACAAAGTCCTGCTGCTACCAAATTTTTAGCAATATGACGCGTTGCATAAGCAGCTGATCTATCCACTTTAGAAGGATCTTTTCCTGAAAATGCACCACCACCATGAGCTCCTTTACCACCGTACGTATCCACGATAATTTTTCTTCCTGTTAAACCCGTATCACCATGTGGACCACCGATAACAAACTTACCAGTTGGATTAATATGGTATTGGATTTCATCATTAAATAGCGCTTGCAATTCAGGTTTCAACTTAGCTTTTACTCTTGGAATTACAATTTCGATAATATCTTTCTTGATTTTCGCTAACATTTCAGGTTCCGAAGCAAAATCATCGTGTTGCGTTGAAACAACGATAGTATCTATGCGTTGAGGAGCATTGTCATCTGAGTACTCGATGGTAACTTGAGATTTCGCATCCGGACGTAGATATGGAATTAAATCTAATTCATTATTACGGATGAAAGAAAGCTCTTGTAAAATTTTATGTGCCAAATCTAATGCAAGTGGCATGTAATTATCTGTTTCACGAGTTGCATAACCAAACATCATTCCTTGGTCACCAGCTCCTTGATCTTCAGGATTGGTTCTTTCAACCCCTTGGTTAATATCAGAAGATTGCTCATGCAAAGCCGAGAAAATACCACAAGAATTTGCATCAAACATATATTCAGACTTTGTATATCCAATCTGTTTGATCGTTTCTCTGGCAATTGATTGAACATCAAGATAAGACTTTGTTTTAATCTCACCGGCTAAAACCACCTGCCCCGTAGTAACAAGTGTTTCACATGCTACTTTCGACGTAGGGTCAAAAGCCATGAAATGATCGATCAATGCATCTGAAATTTGGTCAGAAACTTTGTCTGGGTGTCCTTCAGAAACGGACTCAGAAGTAAATAAATATGGCATTTCAAATAAATTTTAGAAATACAAAAGTAGTAATTTATACTGAAAGTAAAAGAGTTGTAAAATATTTAAAATGGTTTTGATTAAAATTTATTGTGTCACCTCCTCTGACGGAGTTTGACACTCATCAGAGTCGTCAGACCTTTGTCCCTCCTCGAGGATGGAAACAAAAAAGCTTCCAACCTCAAACGGAGGAGGGGGAAATATAACTCTTGCGCTAATGCTATGGAGCACAATGAAAAAAGCCGGCTTTCAACCGGCTTTTATAAAACTTTAAATCTTGTTAGAAGTTCCAGACATCATGCTCAAAGGTACGAATCGTGTTTTTCACTTTTTCAGATTCATACAAGGCATCTGCACCAAAACGATAGTCTTCAATCTTACGATCATACAACGTAGATTCTTTAAACACAACAGCATTAAACCTACGAGTCATGAACAAATGATCAAAGGTATTTCCACCAACTGTGCTTTTAGGATCGTACACATAGTAGTTTTTTAACACATCACGTACTTGAGGAAAATAGACCCAAAAAAGTATCTTTTCTTTCATTGAAGTACTATCTTCATATGCAACAGGAGCCAAACCAATAGTTCTCACATCCAAAATAGAGCGTTCCTTATCAAAAAACCAATCCTCTTTTAAATAATACTTAACTATACTCTTTGGTTCAAAAAACTTTATCGTATACGAATAACACATAGAAGGAATCTCAATATTTTGATTGAGATTGGC
>JBIKQS010000319.1:0-3075 GCA_044349575.1 Crocinitomicaceae bacterium | reverse complement strand
GATGCATGAATATCTGACATTCCATTTTTACAGACCTCCACAAGCTGATTATAGTCTTTTGCTGTTATTTCTATCAATAATTGATCTGATGCCCATGTATGGTATTTTTTCTCAATTTTTGCTTTTTCCCCCGTATAATTCCCATCAATTTTTAAAATCAAGGTGTTTCTATATCGCTTAATAGCATCTGTAAATTTAGAAGGGGTGCGATGAATTAATTCAAAAGTTGCTACATCAGGGTAGTAGGGCATAATGAATTGAGTGAGGTTTGAGTCAAGATACCCGTGTATTTCCGAGTCCCAAATGCTTTTATCGCAAACAACTAAAATTTCCCCAACCTTACCAGTAACTGTTAATCCTTTTGAAGTATATTTTTTTGTTATGCCGTCGCAGCTCGCAAGAGTTACTAAAACAACAATAAACACTAGAATTCTTTTCATTACTTAATTCTTATTTTTTGACCAACATATATGGATCCTGCATTAACACCAGGATTAAGGGTTTTTAGTTGCTGTATAGACAACCCATTATTTACTGAAATTCGTGTAAATGTATCTCCTTTCTTTACCGTATGATATTTCTTTGTTTCAACAGGTTTTTTATTTTGCGGTTTGTTATTTATCGTTGTGTTTTGATTGGCTGGTTTTTGATTAACGGTGGTATTTGCTGGTTTTTGATTTTGAACGTTATTTTGGGTATTCTGTGGTTTTGGTGTAATTGGATTTGTAGTGTTGGTTGTGGTTTTTATTTCTGTTTTTTGTTTCACTTTTATTTCTTGCCCAACTGATAAAATGGCAGTTGATAACTGATTCCAAGTCATGATATCTTCCACATTTACGCTGTATTTTTGAGCAATGGTTTTTACGGTTTCTCCCATTTTTACAGTGTGTAGAATTTCTTTTAACTCAATGATTGTTGTATCCTTTGTTTTTGTCGTGTCAATTACTGGTACCGGTTCAGGTTTTTTCGGAAAATAGATAGATTCTTCTAGAGAGTAAAGACTGTCTTCCAATCCAACTAATTTGCTAATGATGTCTGAAGGGCCGTAAATACAACTTGCTGGACTTGCCTTGGGAACATATGCTGTTTTATAAATGGGATTCAGTTCTTTTATTTCTTCTAAATTCCAATCCATTAATTTTGAAATGGTTGCCATGTGAACCGCCTTTGGCAAACAAATCGTATCTAAGGTGTAAAAATTAGTTTTAACCTCTGCAGGTTTGATATTATGTTCATTATAATAATTCATGTAATATGCAGCAGCAATAAATGCAGGAACATAACCTTGTGTTTCATTTGGCAAATAAGGTCTAACCTCCCAATACGTAGTTTTATTCCCCGAACGCTTAATCGCTTTGTTTACTGTTCCAGGTCCCGCATTGTATGCGGCTAAGGCCAAATTCCAATCACCGTAAATATCATATAACTGTTTCAAAAATCGACAAGCAGCATCGGTTTCTTTTTCTGGATCCATTCGCTCATCGATGTACGAATTTTCTTTTAATCCATAATATTGTCCCGTACCATACATAAATTGCCATAACCCCAGTGCACCTGCTTTGGATTTCACTTGTGGTCGCAAACCACTTTCAATGACTGATAAATATTTTAACTCAATAGGCAGACCATATTCAGCCAGTTTTGCTTCGTACATCGGAAAATACAAACCAGAACGACCTAGAACTATTTTTACGAATGAGCGCTTTTTTTCACCCCAATTTTTTAAAACTGAAAGAGTTGTTGGGTTACAATCCAAATGAAAAGGACTCATGTCGTTTAATCTTTCTAATCGCTCACAATAAACTTCATCACTGTATGTTGGGATTTCGTTAGCTTCATAATTGAGTTGAGTCATTAGTTCGGTAGAATTGTATTTTTTAGCCATGTCTGCTAAGTACATTTTAAGACTTTGTTCAACCGTATTTACAAAGGCAACTTTGTCCAAAGAATCACCAGGTTTGATGAGGTGTTTTTTGGTTTGAGAATGTAGGAATGGTGAAATTAGAATGCTTAAAAATAAAAATAACCTTTGAAATGTCATACTATTATTTTGGACGATTTATAAAAAATCGTGAATTAATGAGTTTGGAAATTACGAAAATTGGGCCAAAAGGTTCGTTTATTTTAACAAATTTTGAAGTTATGCTTGGGGGTTTAACAATTTTTATTCATTTGATGGAAAAATCATCTTGAATAACATGAGAATCGCACCTTTTATTCATTTCAGAAAAAAGAAGTATTTTTGATACAATGACAACAACATTTATTGTTACAGCAGGTGGAATAGGTAAACGAATGGGAACTGACATTCCAAAACAGTTTATTGAAATTAATGGATTACCTATTTTAATGCACACCTTGCAAAAATTGTATTCGTTTAATCCCACTGCTCAATTTATTTTAACACTACCACCAGACTGGTTTGATTACTGGAATGAACTACGATTGAAGCATAATTTTTTAATTGATGCTCAACTTGTTGAAGGAGGTGAAGAAAGATTTCATTCCATTAAAAACGCATTGGAATTCGCTCAAGGCGACCTAATTGCAATTCATGATGGGGTTCGACCCTTAGTTTCATTTGAAACGTTGAAAAGATTAGTCGATGGAGTGCTAGTTTTTAAAGCCGTAATTCCTGTTTTAGGAATAAAAGAAAGTGTGCGTTTACTTCGTGAAAACCAATCTGAGGCAATTAATCGGGATCTTCTTAAAATAGTACAAACCCCTCAGTTTTTCACAAAAGAATTAATTCAACAAGCCTATAAAAGTGAATTTTCAAGTGACTTTACGGATGATGCTTCTGTGGTTGAAAAATCAGGCTTTTCAGTCGAATTGGTTCAGGGAAACGAAGAAAACCTAAAAATTACCACACCACTAGATTTAAAAATGGCGGAGTATTTTTTACAACTAAGCTGAATTAGTATATAGCTGATCCATTAAGCAACTATCTCTTGCATTGTCATCCTTCGAAACAACTCGTTATTCTTCAGAAATAAGCTTTACATCTGAATATTAGCTGAAAACTTAACAAAACTCTTATCCCAAACTTTTATAAAGCAGTTAACTTACCGAAGG
>JBIKQS010000055.1:0-10294 GCA_044349575.1 Crocinitomicaceae bacterium | reverse complement strand
CAATCCTTCAGCCAAAGATTCAGCACACCGCTGGACGTCATTTTTATAGGCCGGATCGGCAGAAATAGAGGGGATTCTTAATAATTCAAGTAATTCATTTAAGTATTTTTCTTGGTTAGCAGCGGAAATTTTTTGCGTTTGATTCATAGTTTTTTTAATATTAGTGGTACCCGTGGCTCCTCCAAGAATCGAACTTGGATCTAACGTTTAGGAAACGCTTGTTCTATCCGTTGAACTAAGGAGCCTAATTTTTCCAACAAAAATAAAGAATTTATGAGGATAAAAATGGAAAATATCATTACTTTTGCGGCGGGCAAGTCTCCTGCGACCAGCTCCCTTCAAATCCTCCAGGACGGGAACGTAGCAAAGGTAGTAGGTTGTAGCGGTGCGACAGGAGTAGCTTGCCCTCTTTTTTAGAAAGAGGATGATCAAGTTCTGAAATCATTCTTTTTAAGCAAAATCTCTTTACTTTTGACAGATAATATCATTTCATGAAAGGGGTACTTCAGTTTTTATTTTTATCGATTGTTATTCTAATTGTGTTTGGTTGCGAAAATCAAACCGAAGAGAAAGTGAAACCAGAAGTAAATTTGGTTGAGCAATCTACCGCCAACGAAAAGGAAAAACAAGTTTGGCGAAATCCCACAATAACTCCTTTCGGAAAAGACCTTCCATCTGTCTTACGTGGATATTTTTTAGTGGGCGATTTTGATAAAATGTTACAGTTTATGATATGGCCAAAAGATATTGATTCGAATGAAATTAGGCGAATTATCCAAAAGTCAACGTGGGGTTATGAAATAAAAGTAACAAATCTAAAATGGCAAGACGACACATCTTTTGTACTTACAATTCGATCTACCATTCAAAACACGGTTGGTATGGAGCAATATGAAGGAAAAATTCAAAATGACACCGCCAAATTAATAGTGGTACCCAACAGCACTAAGCTTTTTGCTCTTTAAATTTGATCAGTTTGTGTATTAAATCTTGCTTTTCTAAGGCTTTCAGTTTTGAATTATTCATTTTAATACGAAGTTATACGTAGTTCATCTTACAAAAAAATTGGTAATTCTACTATAATTGTCATCTTTGTTAGTAGGTCTTGTTGATAGTCTACCTATTTTTGTTTCAATAAAAATTAACACCATGAAAACATTAGTTGTAGCACTAACATTGATTTTAGCTTTACCAGCTTTATCACAAAAAACAAAAAATAAAGCCGTTTGGTTAAAAATTGAAGACACAAAAGTACTGCCTGTAAAGGTTGGAAAGACTTTTAAGTCAACCGATGAGTCCTTAAATAAAATAATTTCGAAGTATAAAGTGAAGTCTGTAGAATATGTATTTTCAAATTCACGTAATCCTGAACTTAAAAAAGTAGTTGAATTTTCGTGTGACTGTGATGCGGAGAATTTATATGCTGATTTAGTTAACAAAACGAAGTCAGTTAGGGGTGTTGAATTAGCTCCTGTTTATGAAACACTTGCACTTCCGAATGATTATTCAACCGTTTTTCCAAATGATTATGCGTTGAATTTGATTGGCGCCCAAGCTGCTTGGGATGTTACAACTGGTAATTCTTCGGTTATAATAGCCGTTTCAGATCAAAATTTTGAAGTTTCTCATGAAGAATTAGCTGGAAAAGTTCTCTTTTATGACGCAACGAATACGGCAACTAAGACGCATGGTACAGCTGTGGCAATTAACGCTGCCGGTAATACAAATAACGGAGTAGGGAAGTCGTCAATTGGTTATAATTCTTCATTGATGTTGTATCGAATGAATTACAATGATGCTTTAGCTGCTTCTTATGCAGGAGCTCGAGTATTAAATTTAAGCTGGACATCAGGTTGTACATTTAATTCGTATGCTCAGGCTGCCATTGATGAGATTTGGAATAATAGAACATTTATCGTAGCGTCTGCTGGAAATGGCACCACTTGTGGTGGAGCAAGTAATCTTGTATATCCAGCTGCTTACAATCATGTGTTTGCGGTTACTAGTATTGGACCTAATGATAATCATGAGAGAACTCCGGGTAATCCAGCTACAACACACCAACATAACGCCTCGGTAGATATTTGTGCTCCGGGGTATGACGTAGCAATTTCTGCCGCTCCAGGATGGTATTTAACAAATAACGGAACTTCATTTGCTGCACCTTATGTTTCTGGAACCGTTGCACTAATGGTTGCTGCAAATGCATGTATAACAAATGAAGAAATTGAATCCCTTTTAAGAGAAAGTGCTACGAATATCGATGCGCTTAATCCAACTTACGCCGGAACACTAGGTGCAGGAAGGTTAAATGCTGCGTCAGCTGTTGAAAGAGCAATGAGCATGACACAACTAGAGATACAATCAGAAGTTTACACATTGGGTTGTACTGCAAATTCTGGTAAAATTCAAATTCTAAACGGTGTTAATGATCCCGAGACGAATTATTCATATCAATGGTCAAATGGATCTACGTCATCTTCACTTATTGGCTTGCCGAATGGCACCTATACCGTAACAGTAACAGCGGGTTGTGCTACAGGTACTGAAACGTTTGTCGTTAATACAAATTTGACACAAAGTACAGCTCAAATAACTAATTCAACTACTACTACTATGCCAAATGGAATTATTAATATAAATGTTTCTGGTGCTGCTCCATTTAATTATTTATGGAACAATGGAAGTGCAGCTGAAGATTTGAATGGAATAGTTGCAGGAAACTATAATGTAATTGTGACTAACGCAAATGGTTGTGCAACTACTTTTAATTACACGGTAGGTCATAATAGAATGAAACCAAGATTCAGGAATTAATAGATTTTCTCTATCAAACAAAGCTTAAGGTCGTTTCAAATGAGACGGCTTTTTGCGTTTAAATAAGTTAGTCAGTATTGAAATTATATACTAAAATTCTAGAAAGATTACTAGATAAATATTCGTGTTGTTTATAAAATAAACATTATTTAGCAGATTCATAAGTATGATTAATAGCTGGACAAATGCTTTATCTGTCAACCTATTTTTCTGGTTTTACCACTAAGGAATAATTCATACATTTTTACAAATGTAATTGAAAGATTACAAGCAAAGTTCAGTCATAAGTAGTTCAACAATTATCTGATCAATGTTACAAATCCATGATACATTAAAAGATCATCATTTGTTTTCTTTTTGAATTTTATTTGCCAAGTATAAACACCTTGTTGTACTTTCGTATTATTTTTTAAATAAAATCCGTCCCAACCATAGCTAATGTCTTGACTTGTAAAAATTAGCTCACCCCATCTATCGAATATATTCATTTCGTAAGAAAATAGATCCGCATTTCCGGAAAGAACTGGGTAAAAAATGTTGTTATGTTCATCGTTATCTGGTGTAAAGGCATTAGGAACATATAATAATATTGGTAAAGGACTTGTTACCTGAATATTAGTAGTATCTAAACACCCAAACTCTGAGACAGCAATTAGCGAAACAGTATATGTACTACCATCTAAATCAGCATAGTAATGATACACATTTGTTTCTTCTTGTAATGATGTGCCATCACCTAAATCCCAAACATAATTTGTAGCGCCTGTGGATTGATTGATAAATGCAAACATCAAATCGTTTTGATTTACTACAAAAGCTGCAATTGGTTGAGGGAACACAACAATAGAAACATCATCTATATTCTCGCAATTATTACTATCAGTTCCTGTTACAATGAATGTGTAACTTCCAGGTTGCTGTTGGAATGGGACGTTATTTTGAATCCCATTACTCCATGAATAATTTACCGCACCACCTCCAAATAAGGTAATCAGGTCATATTCGCAAACCATTGTATCATAATAGCCTGTTACTGTTGGTAACGGATGAACAGTAATAAGAACACTATCAGAATTGGAACACCCAAAAGCATCGGTGCCAATAACATGATATAGTTGAGTTCCAATATCCTGATTAAAGGGAGTATTGTTCAATACATTATTATCCCAAATATACGTTTGTGCTCCCGATCCGTTCAATGTTATCATATCATTTTCGCAATATTCCATAGCTAAACCGGCATCAACTTGTGGGCGAGGGCCAACTATTATCTGTGTAATATCAGTATCTGTACACCCTGAAGAATCAATAGTAACTGTAAGCGTATAATTCATGATATAATTAACCGTTGATAGGTTTTCATAGTAGAATTGAGGATTTGATTGGGTGGAAATAGTTAAGTGGCTAGATGGATTCCAGGAATATGATTGACCTGAGGCTGCTACAACACCTATTATTGTGTCTAAAACATGACAATTTTGGTAATCAAGTCCAGCATCCGCAATCGGTTTTGGGTTTACCTTAATTGAGTCTGAGATTTGACATAAACCTGGTAAATCATAGAAAATTTGAACGTAACCCAAACCTGCATTTGCTGGGTTAAATATTCCTGAGTTATTGGATGACATTCCATTTCCTGACCAAGTTCCATTAGCCATATTAGACGTGAGTTGTACTAAATTACCATCCTCACATACAGGATCAGAGGTTGTTATTTGAGGGTCGTAAACATGAATTGTTGTTTGCATGGTGTCTTGTGAATTTCCACAAGTAGAATATAAAATAACATCATAATCTCCAGGCTGTGTAAATACCCATTCTAAATCATTTCCACCATTAAAAGTTTGTCCCTCAACCGACCATTCTTGAAAACACTTTAATCCAAAAGTTGTGATATTAAAAAATCTAGCTGTATCGTTTATACAAATCATTGTGTCCTCTGGAGTAAATATAGGTATTGAAACACACTGTTGACAGAGATAACCGTCATTTGGGTTAATACTCGTCATTGACATAGCAGGAGTAATTGGAGAGAAACTCATATTAACGACTGATCCTCCATCAAGAGCTGTAATATTTATCGGGTTAAATTGAAGTGGGGGAGAAGCCATTTGACATGCAACTACACCAATACTATCTGTTTTTATAAAAAGAGGATCCATACTGGCGTCGTTGTTGCCAAAAAAACTAGAGGTTGTGTACGCTGAAATTGTAAAACCATTATCCAAGTTATATCTAACGCCAATTCCCTTATCCCTATCTGATCCACCATAAGTTCTCGCCCATTTACTATTGCCTAAACTATCGAATGCAAATAACAGTACATCTTTCTCTGCTAGAGGCTCTGTTATACCATTCATTGGATTAACAGGAGTAGGAAAAGAGGATGTATTTCCCAGAATAACATATCCGTCTGGATACAACGCTATATCTCTTGATTGATCCCGATCATTGCCGCCGGCACTTCGCGCCCAAATGACAGATCCAGTTAAAATATTAATTTTTGCAACTAAAATATTTTCACCACCCATTCCACCTTGGTACGTAGGAGATGTTATAACAATAGAATTATCGTTTTGATTTACAGCACCCTTACATGACCAAGAAGTATGGTCTTGATCAGACCAACCGCTTCCACCATATGATTTTCCCCAAACCAAATTTCCAGTAGAATTAAGTCTGCACAACGCAATGTCTCTTCCACTATTAACTCCAATTATTGAAACAAGAATATCCCCATTATTTAGTTCATATAAATATAAACTTGTAGAACCGAGCCCATCAATACGTTTAGACCAGATAACATTTCCTTGATTGTCAGTTCTAATTACAAAAAGTTGTCCTGCTGAAGTTCCTGTTGAAATAAAATCACCATTTGAGGCCTCTAATGCATACATCATCCATTCGAAAGGGTAAATTTTTATCCATTCTGAATTTCCTTGAGCATCTAATTTCATATTAAACGCTCTGCTGGCACCTTGTGCATACAAACCACTTACTATATAGCCTGAATCTGCTGTTTGTTGAATGCTCCTTCCTCCCTCTTGAGCGCTAGTTCCATAAATATTGAACCATTCAATATTTCCGCAAACATCAAGTTTATAAACATAAATATCACATTCACCATGTGAGCCATTTCCTTCGTGTTGACCGGTTGCAACGAATCCACCATCAAAAGTAGTGGCAAGTTGAAGAGCACCTTGCATCCCTCCCAGATTATATTTCCGATAAAAAGTATTGTCTTGACTAAAATTATATGATACTGAAAGTAAAAAAACGAGTATTAAAAATCTATTCATAAGTTTTTGTAATGGTGAAATTCTTGGGGTCATAACCTATTTCATCGATAATGTTTAAAATTATTTCATCCGAAAGTTCATTTTTTTTTGAGGTTGTAAAATGAACTAATAAATTTTCGTCTTTATAAATACCAAGAGCTCCTTTTTTAGTAAGTTGTTCCATTAATTTTGGAGATAGAAAAGGACACATTAATGCATTAGCCTCTCCATAAAGAGTATATTTTAATGTGTTTTGACTAAAAGAAATAGTCGAAGAAATTAGAATAAGAACAAATAAAAACTTTTTCATGGTTATAATATGAATTTAATCAAATCTTATTACTCGTAAATACCACTGTATTATCGAATCAACGTAACGTGTCCAGTAAATTTCTTTACTTCATCTTTTTGAGGAGTCTTTAAAGAAATCACCCACGTGTAAATCCCATTTTGAACATCTCTACCGTCAACTCCAAATGAACCGTCCCACCCAAAATAAGGGTCTCTACTTTCCCAAATTATTTCACCCCATCTGTTGTAAATTATACAGCTGTAATTGTAAGGATCGAAATTTGAGGTTATTATTGGCAACCATACTTGATTGTGTTCATCTTCATCCGGAGTAAATGTATTAGGAACATAAAAAATTTGGTTTTCTGTTAAATTAACTGTGTTTGAAACACTATCTATACAACCAAATTCTGTTTCAGCAACAAGCGTAATTAGGTAGGTTGCGCTTGGGTATGATGGAAAGATATGTTCAGGACTAAATTCGGTACTCGTGGCATTTTCATATCCAAAATCCCAATAGTAATTAGTGGCACCTATACTTTCGTTAATCATTTCACTTACATTATCTAGATTGGTCAACTCTACTGGGCTTGGTGTGAAATCAGCCACCGGATTAGGATAATCACATAAATATTGAGGAATCATGGTGTCCCATACGCAACCTAGTTGTGTGGTTAAGGTTAAGGAAACATCAAAACAATCTGAGTAGGAATAAGTATGAGATGAATTTCCGGGACTAACAGATTGGTTTCCATCACCAAAATCCCATACCGTACTTTCGGCTTGTGTTCCCGTTGATGTATTAATTAACTGAACAGTAAAAGGATGACATGATGAAGTAATTGGGGCATAGAAGTTGGGATAAGCAGCCGGTTCAATCATTATTTGTAAAGTATCATAACCAATACATCCATTAACATCGGTTCCAACTAAGGTATACAAGCCATTCGCAGATGGAATGAAATAATCTTGATTTATAATTCCGCCATTATTCCAAACATAAGTAATAGCGCCATTTCCGGAAACAAAGGTTGAATCGCCTTCACAAATCATTTGATCGGGACCGGCGGTAATTCCTGGATTAGACCAAACTGTTAATACCATAGTATCTTGGGCTAAACATCCATTGATGTTGGTGCCAATAACAATATTTGTATCGATTCCAACAGAAGGTAAAAATGTTTGACCATCAATGATATTGTTATTCCAAACATAAGAAATACTTCCACTTCCTTGAATCGTTACAGTATTTCCATAACAAACATTAATATCCGCACCTGCATCTACAACCCCACCTGGAAAAAGATTGACAAACAAAGAATCAGAATTTGAACAACCGTTTAAATCAGTTCCTGTTACCGTAATAAACTGAGTCGAGTCAGGTATAAATGTACCCCCATTAACTGTTTGGTTTTCCCAAACATAAGTTAATGCACCTGTTGCTATTAGTGAAATTGAAAATCCAGGACATATGGTTGTATCATTACCCGCGTCTAATATCGGGAGAGGAAAAATCTCTAATTGTTCAACAATAGTATCTGAACAACCACCTGCGTTTGCAGCGGCCAGACTAACATTAAAGGTTCCAGGATTAAGATACACATGGCTCGGATCTGATAATGTAGATTGAAGGCTTCCGTCACCAAAATCCCAACTGTATGTTACAAGACCCAAATTGGGATCTTGAGTAAGATTAGTGAATTGTATGGAGTCATTAATACAACCATTACTAAATGAAAAGTCGGGGATTGGGGCAGGATCAACAATGATTGTTTCTGAAACAGTATCGGAGCAGCCTGCCTGAGTAACAACAATATGCTCAACAGTATAAGTGCCAGATTGAGTGTACGTATGAAAGGGATTCATATGAATTGTTGGATCATTTCCTGAAAGAATCGTTCCATCACCAAAATTCCATGTCCATGCATTTGCTCCTCCATTAATTAACGGAGCCCCATTAATTGAATCCGGAAAAATAGTTGGTGTACTGAAAAATTGAGCTTGTTCCCATGGGCAAACAGATGAATAAGTAAAATCATTTTGAATAGATGTTGGAATTGGTGCAGCAGTTAACGCAACATTACAATTTCCTTGATTGGAAAAGGATTGCATCGTAACTGTATACTGAGGTGCAGCTGTTGCCACTGGAACAGTGATACTTTGCGTGTTTTGACCCGAACTCCATTGGTAGTTTTGAAAACCTGCTGGTCCAGCAATGGTAATTTGGTTTGAACCGAAACAATAATCTAAATCTAATTGTAAAGGCATACATTCGGCAACAACATAAGCATATCCAAAATGACCGCTCAAACTGCAATCTCTCGTCGTAAACTCAATTGTAACATTTGTTCCAATAAATGGAGAAAGATTAACACCAACCACAGTCCAAGGAAGCCATTTAACTCCGCCACAACTTTGAAAATTTTGCCCTGGTTGACCAGCATAAACCGTGTAAATACCACAATTTCCATTAATTTGTTGCCCATTCGCATCAAGTAATCGTGCTTGAAAAGTTGGCTGTTCAGTTGGGCTATGACCGGGGTCCTCTAATACACAAGCGTATTTGTATACAAATAAAGCATTCAATGAAGTTACCGCCATTGTGTAAGTAAGTCTCTCGCCTTGAGCACCAGTATTTCCATTTCCTAACCTTGCAGATCGATTACTTCCAGGCGGAATCATCTGAAGGCCACCGCATGTATTAGGATCAATTCCTTGGGTGGTTATAATATCGTGTCTACCGCCAACGATTCCAGGACTTGCTGCAGGATTGCCATAATTCCCTGTGTATCCTTGCCAATTTGTAAAATTATTCAAGTTAAAGTTTGAATTTACACAGCAACATTGTTGACTTAGAAGAGTGCTTTGAAATAAAACGAATGTACTAAACAGTATGAATAAATTTCTTGCCAATATAGAAAACATCACTTTACTTAATTTCTACAAAATTTCAAAAATAAATTGAGATATTTTAAAAGAATTAATTTTTTAAAATAAGTTTAATATCTCTTTAATATTCAAGTTATTAAATTACATGAATTTTGATTCACAAAATAATTAACATGCGTCTGTTTAAAATTATTGTTCTTTTGACTTTTATTCTATTCATTTCCAAAAACATACTCGCAATCGATTATTTCTGGGTTGGAGGAACAGGAAACTGGAGTGATATCAACAAATGGTCCTTGAGTTCCGGTGGTGCAGGTGGTGCGGGTGTTCCAGGTGTGAATGATAACGTGACCTTTGATAATTCATCATTTACAGCAACAAGTCAAACCGTAACACTCAACATTGCCAATGCGAATTGCAACAACATGACCTGGAGTGTTACAACGAGGACACCAAATTTCGCATCGAGTTCATCGGCAAATAATTTAAACATCTATGGTAATTTGTCAATGGTATCTGCTCAAGGAACGTGGGCTACGGGAATGAACGTTTATTTCTTGGGGACGGGAACGAAGACGATTAATTCAGGAGGGAAGACTTTTGGGCCAGTGTTTTTTGCGGGAACGGGAACGTGGTCAAATTTGGCGGCTTGGACAACAGGTACATTTAACGTAACACAAGCCGCTACGTTAAATTTCACAAACAACATTACGACCGGAAATACCAATATAAGTGCGGCAGCAACGATAACCTACAGTGCGAATTGTCAAACGAGTCAATATAATGTTAGCGCAGCGGCCAATATCGTTTTTAGTGCATTGGCAACAATGACTTCTACATTAAATATTACAGGTGGAGCAAACATCAATTTTCAAGCAACATCTTCAGGTACTAGTGCGGCTATGACTATCAACGGTGCCGGAGCGATTGTTAATTTAAATGCCAATAGGACTTTCAGTAGCATTAATTTGCAAAATGGCACATTAAATACGAATGGTACCACTTGTACGTGGACCTCA
>JBIKQS010000318.1:0-3091 GCA_044349575.1 Crocinitomicaceae bacterium | reverse complement strand
AAAGAATTGCAGAAATGAACTATGGCCGTTGCGAATACTGCCACTTCAACCGGAAAAAAAATGCAAAAAACGGGCAAAAGAAGAGTTCCTAATCCAAATCCAGAAAAAAAGGTAAGCACACTTCCTACAAAAACGACAAGGGGAATAATTGCAATTTCCAACTCAAAATATTTGAGCGAAAATACGGGTTTTGTTAAAACAAATAAATAGTAAAGAGATATTTAACGTTATAAAAATATTATTTCCAGCCGTTGTATCCGCCTTCTAAATCATACACCTCCTTAAAACCCCAATCTTTCAATAGTTCAGCGGCATTTTCGCTTCTTCCCCCTGCTACACAATAGACAAGAACAGGTTTATTTTTATCGAGTTTTTTCATTTGTTTTTCAAACGAATCTCCGTTAAAATCAATGTTTTTTGCGCCTTCAATAAATCCATTTGCATACTCGCGTGGAGTACGAACATCAATTAATTGAGCATCTGATTTTTTCATAAGCTCTGCAAATTCAGTTTTGGTTACTTTTTTATTAATTGCTTGTCCTAAAACCGAATTAGCTGATGTAGAACATGAAATGAAAAAAAGAACGATACTCAAGATAAAAAGTGATTTCATAATAGATAATTTAATTATAGACAAAGTTCGTATTTCCAAATTTTACATTTGGTAACTTATGTTTCATTCAAAGTGTATTTCCGTAAAATCCTTGGCAACGCTATCCCATCTAGGTTCAGTCCCAGGTCTGATTAATTGAATGGTTTTGAATCCAGCAGCATTTGCTGCTTCTAGCTCTTCAAAAATATCAGACAGGAATAAAATATGCTTGGGTTCAAAATTAATTTTTCGAGCTATTTCCTTGTACGTATTAACATCTCGCTTTGAACCGGTTTTAGTATCAAAATAATGTTCCAGATATCGATTCAAATCACCGGTTTGTGTATACCCAAATAAAAGTTTTTGAGCGGCAACTGAACCCGATGAAAAAATTCCCATTCGCAACCTTAAATTTTTCCATTCCATCAATTTCACGGGAACCTCAGGGTAAACATGTCCAACGATTTCTCCGGTTTTATATCCCGTTTGCCAAAGAACACCCTGAAGTGTTTTAAGTGGAGTAACTTTTCTGTCCTCCTTACTCCAGATTAGTAACTTGTCAATAATTTCCTGAACTGTATTTAATTCTATATTCTCCTCATTTCTAACAATTTCCTTAACTTGATCAAAAGCTTGTTTTACCTGCTTTAGATTTTTTACCTTTTCTAGTCGTTGAATGTTATTTTGAAAATAGGGGAATAGAACTTCATATACAAAAGAAACAGATGTAGTAGTTCCCTCAATATCCATCAACACAAATCTCACATCTTTCATTATACTGGCATTTTAAAATCTTGAAATTGCAATTCTATCTTTGAATCGGTGTAATGTGGAACCCAACCACTCATGTCTATAAATATTCGAATAGCTTTTACGAAAGGATTCTTTTCACCAGCATCGAACCAATGTTTATTTCCTGCAGGAACACTAATTAAGTCTCCGCGCTGACATAGTAAATTAAATACGGGCTCTGTTTCAAGATTAAACCAAAACAGTCCTTGACCATCTACAAAAAAGCGTATTTCATCCTCCGTATGAACATGTTCAGAAAGAAACTTAGCGCGAATGGCCTCGTAATTTTCAGTTAACACATTGATGGAAAGAACATCAGCAGTTTCATATCCTCCATTCTCCATGAAAGGTTTTAAATCCTTTTCATATGCTTTGAGAATTTCATCACTTGTCGCAGAATCATCAAAAACAACATCACACAACCATTGATCAAAAAAGATTCCGCGTTGATTTAAAAAATATCTAATCTCATTTGGATCAGAAATTTGAATGTCTTTTTCGGGTACAGATAGAATTGCCATGGTACAAAAATAGAATTTTATTTAATGAAAATAGACTTTATAGGGTGAACATGCATATTCAGAAAATAGTATGCAAGAATGTAACTAATTTTAAAGAGTATTTACTACATTTACCTTTAATTAAATAATATCTGTATGTTTTTAAAAACTTTTTTTACTCTGTTCATTGCTGCCAGTTTATCATTTAGCGCTAAAGCAGATCAATTAGCTGTATTAACTTTAGATCAAGCTGTTACAGCAACGGAATATCTACAAACCCAAGAAGCTGTCCTTTTATGGTGTGCCTGTTGCGAAGGCGATCCAATGAGCGCCGTAATGATATCTGAGGTTTATTATCAAGAATGGGGTACGGATGAAAATGGCGAAATGCTCTATACGGTTCACATTAATGGAATAGATCAAGATGGTCTTGAGGTTGTTGGGCGTGAACTAGACTTGGCTTATGTCCATGTTGTTCTAGAGAATATCGCATATTGTTTAGGGATTCAATTAGGCATGACATGTGATCCTTGCGTTGAGCCATTTAGTATTGAATAATTTTTACTTTTAACTATTTTTTAGTATTTTTTTCTAGCCACTATAAATTTCCGTTGTAATTTTGTACCGTTATTAAATTATGACACAACAGCAAAATAATAGTATCGTGATTATTATCGTTCCTTTTGAACGGTGAGAAAGCGTTATAACCAAATAATTCAAAGCCTTTCTCTAAACAGAAAGGCTTTTTTTTTGAACTTTAAAAAAGAAACATATGTACTACAACGCTGATTCAAAAGTTTACCTGGATGGAGAATTTATCCCTGCAAAGGAGGCGCAAACTGATTTATACGCACAGACATTACATTATGGAAGTGGTGTTTTTGAAGGAATCCGATCCTATGACACTCCAGATGGTGTTCGTGTTTTTAAGGCAAAAGAACATTACGAACGTTTAAAATATTCAGCAGAATCCATGCACATGCCATTTCCTTGGACAGTGGATGAGTTGACGAAAATCTCTTACGATCTGCTGGAAATCAATCAACTGAAAGATGCTTATATCAGACCTTTAGTTTATCTTGGTGCGAACATGTCTCTTACCCCGACCAATGAAGTACATTTAGTAATGATGGCCTGGGAATGGGGTAAATACCTTGGAGATAACCTTTTAAATGTTATGCTGTCTTCTTATCAAAGACCAAATCCA
>JBIKQS010000317.1:0-3094 GCA_044349575.1 Crocinitomicaceae bacterium | reverse complement strand
ATACACGACAAATTGACAGAGATTGGTATAACAATCTTGGTACAGAAGCTAGATTTCTAAAAGAATATAAAATGCTTGGACAAAAATCTGCCTTATCTTTTGGAACAAGAGTTTATAATGGAAATACACTCAGAAAACAAGGTGGGATTGGTTCGGTAAATAGTGATTATGATTTAACGATTGTTGGTCAACATACTTCATTACTTGGAAGTTTTGATTAGAAAAAGGAGTTGACTTTTGGAACAATGAATGCAGCAATCTTCGCGGAGAATCTCTTTCAACTAACAGACCGCTTATCAATTACACCTGGATTAAGATTTGAATATATTCAAAATCGTGTTTTTGGAACGATTGACAAACCACTTATGGGCATTGCATTAAATGTTCCAAATACTGTTCGAAATGTACTTTTAGCCGGTATTGGAGCTGAATATAAAACAACAGAAGCAACTAATATTTACGCCAATTTTAGTCAAGCATTCAGACCAGTCACTTTTTCTGAATTAACTCCTACAGCAACAACAGATTCCATCAATCAAAATTTAAAAGATGCAACGGGATACAATATTGACTTTGGGTATAGAGGTACTTTATTCGAAGCAATAAACTTTGATCTTGGAGCTTTTTATTTGTTTTATGACAACCGAATAGGAACAATTTCAGTGAATGGGAGAAATCTAAAAACAAATATTGGTTCATCTGCAAGCAAAGGAATTGAATCATTTATTGAATTGGACATACTAAAGCTGACAAATCTTAATACAACATTTGGAAGTTTAACACTCTTTACTAATATTGCTATTATCGATGCTCGCTACATACGTTGGGATGATCCAGCTGGCTTAGTCGATGAGTCAAAAGATTTCACTGGGAATTATGTAGAAAATGCCCCAAGAAATATTAACCGTTTTGGAATAGCTTATAAACGCAAACGCTTTTCTTTCTCCTGTCAATACAACCAAGTAAGTTCAATATATACAGATGCATTAAATACGGAGGTTGCCAATTCAAAGGCAACAATAGGTAAGTTAGACGGATATTCACTTTTGGATATTTCAGCAACGTATTTAATCAATGGAAAGTACAATATAAAAGCTGGAATCAACAATTTGACAAATGAAAAGTATGCAACTCGCAGATCAGGTGGGTATCCCGGTCCTGGAATACTACCCGGAAACGCTAGAACTTTCTTTCTGTCGATTGGCGCTAAATTTTGATGATATAAACCTGTTTTTCAATTCTATTTTGTATTTTCGGCTTAGTGAAAGCTAGACGTTTAGTATTACTTATCTTTATTTTCTCAAATCTTGTAGTTTTTAATAAATTAACTGCTCAGTTTCGCAGTGAAATAGAAATCGTAAAAAGCATAACAAGCGCAAAGAATGCCAACAAAAAATTCCAATTTCAAATTGAATTAGTTCAATTTTATTTGAATTCTAATCTCGAGAAAGCACAGGCCAAACTTAATGAACTTAAAAAAAACACAGGAAGAAAAACCGGTAATGAAGCAAATCTATTGAAGCTAGCAGAAATGCGTTATTACCTACAGATAAAAGATTTTTTATCTTTTCAAAATTGTCAAAATGGGTTACAATTATCAAACTTTAAAAACTCTCTTTCTCAAATTGAATATCTAAGCCTTGTTGGCAGTTATAAAAGGGAAAAACAGGATTTTGATCAAGCCTTACTCATTCATAAACAAGCCCTTACAATAGCGAAGAAGGTAAGAAACAATTATGTTTCAGCGGAAATACTACGTAATATGAGTTTAGATTTTGCCTATCTAGACAAAAAAGATAGCGCTTTATTTTATTCAAACCGCAGTATTACAATTGCAAGAAAAACAAATATACTATCTGGGATTTTATCAGAATGCTTTAATTCTCAGGCACTAATTTACAGACACTTTAATCAAATTGACATTGGAATTGCCAAAAACATACTTGCTTTAGAAATCAGTGAAACTACTTCAAATAATGAAAAGCTAAGTAGATTTAATCGTGAAATTGGTATTTCTCAACTTGACATTCAAAATTGGGGAGATGCTGAAAAATATTTCCAAAAATCACTGTCGTTTGCCAAATCTTTCAAGGATAACGCACAAATTGCCCTTGCTTTAATTAACTTGGCTGCTGTTGAACATGGGAAAAAAAATTACATTGAATCAAAAAAATTAGCTCGTGAGGCAGAATTGTATATCGTAAAATCCAACAATATAGAGTCTATTGGTGACATCGATAATTTTATTGGGATTTTGTATAATGATTTAGGAGATTATAAAGAAGCTGCAATACGCTTGAATAAAGCACTTGTTAATTATGAAAGTATCGGAAATAGACTAAAAATAGCGAATGTTTATCACCACGTTGGGAAAGTATTATTAGCACAAGGAAAATTTGTAGAAGCAGAGAATTTCTTGAATCGATCCATTACAACACAAAAGGAATTACATAAACTTGGTTTAATTCATTTAAGCTACAAAGTTCTATCAGATTTATACCTCAAAAAAAACAATGTTTCTGAAGCTTATAAATACCTAACTTTTTACGTCCAATATCTTGATAGTAACAATATGCTTCAATCTGCTCGGAGTATTGCTGAATTGAATGAAACATTCAAAACACAAGAACAGCTCCAAACTATTAATTTGCAAAGTGATTCTATTAAACGAGCTAAAGAAAAACAAGACCTAACAAATTCAAAATTAGAAAATACACAGCTCAGAAATATGTATCAATTGATTATGATTATTTTCATTTTGATATTCATTTTAGCTGGCGGACTAATATTAAAAAATTATTGGAATCGAAGCAAATTATTACAATTACAAAAAGAAACAGAAATGTCCCAAACTTTGCTGCGTTCTCAAATGAATCCTCATTTTATTTTTAATGCGATGACAGTTATTCAGAGCTATATTTATGATAACGACCCTTCAAAATCATCAAAATTCCTCGTGAATTTTTCACGATTAATGCGACTTATTTTAGAAAACTCATCAAAAGAATTTATTTCACTCGAAACTGAGATTGAGATTTTGCAAAAATACCTTACTACCCAAAAATTACGCTTTGAAGATCGCTTTGATTTTGAT
>JBIKQS010000054.1:0-10337 GCA_044349575.1 Crocinitomicaceae bacterium | reverse complement strand
TTGTCGTTGGTGTTACTGTGATACTTGGTACGGTACTTCCATTTGACCAAGAATACACTCCACCTGAAGGTGTTCCAGCCGCTTGAATCGTAGCTGTACCTCCCGCACAAATTGTCTGATTTGATGCGGTTACTGTTGGACTAGGTGAAACCGTTACGGTTCCGGTTGCTGTAGCTGGTGCACAACCTGAAAGTGTATAGGTTAGATTATAGGTAGTTGTTGTTACAGGATTAACCATGATACTTTGTGTTGTTGCTTGATTGCTCCATAAATAAGTCCCACCTGTTGCGCTTGGTGTGGCTGTTAAGGTCGCCGTATTACCTGCACAAATTGTTGCACTATTTATAGAAACAGTTGGCGATGGATTAACAAGCACTTGAGCAGTAGTTGGTGCAGATGTACATCCGTTAACTACATAGCTCACTGTGTAATTTGTTGTTACTGTTGGTGAAACCGTAATTGAATTTCCTGTAGCTCCAGTTGACCATGTAAATACTCCCCCTGGTTGGCTAGCCGTTGCAGATAAAGTAGCTGTTCCTCCAGTACAAATTGTTGCGCTGTTTACTGTCACAACGGGTGGTGGAGTAACTGTTACTATTGCCGCTTGTGTGGCACTACAACCATTTACTGTGTAGGTAACTGTATAGGTTGTTGTTGTCGTTGGTGTTACTGTGATACTTGGTACGGTACTTCCATTTGACCAAGAATACACTCCACCTGAAGGTGTTCCAGCCGCTTGAATCGTAGCTGTACTTCCCGCACAAATTGTCTGATTTGATGCGGTTACTGTTGGATTTGCATTTACCACAATTGTTTGCGTTGCTGTATTTGAACCACTAGCGTTTGTTGCAATTAATGAAACAGTATAGGTACCTGCGGTTGCAAACGATACAGTTGGACTCGTCGCAGTAGAAGTTGCCGGGTTACCCCCTTGAAAAGTCCAAGCATAAGATGTCGGATTTCCTGTTGAAGTATTCGTAAATGTTACCGATTGTCCGGCACAAATTGTAGTTGCAGATGGGGTAAAAGATGCTACAGGTGGAACACTTAACACTACACCTGTGAGATTAATATTATCAACGTATAAATTATTTCCATACCCAGACAGATTTTTAAATGATAGAATTACCTTACTGTTTCCAACATATGGCGTTAGGTTAATCGTTTCTGTTCTCCACTGAGTTGCAGTTGGAACAAATGAAGCAGTTGTAGCTGGTGCTGTTGCTAAAGTAGTGCTTGATTTTGAATATATGGAAGTCCATGTTGCACCACAATTTGTTGACACCAAAACTTCAAGTCCATCAAAATTAGTTGCATTATAAGGAGCGTACGCTACATCAAACTGCAATTGTGCTGTAGAAAATCCATTTAAATTGGCTCCAGGCATTCGTATTTGATCATCATCACTGTCGTTATAATTAAAATTATTGAAAAACATGGAATTTCCAGCAGTTGGTGCGTTACCAACAGTTGCACTTCTGGCCCATGTTGTTGGTGAATTATTTGCATTAACTAATGCCCAGTTAGTTGGAGGAAAAGTAGCGGTAGTAAATCCTTCTGTGATCGGTAAAGCTATACCTGTACCATCAAGAACGTTAACTAGGTTTGTCTGTGTTTCTACATCATTTCCAAAGGCATTTGTTGCTGTTAATGTTGCTGTATAAGTTCCAATTGTATTGAATGTCACCGTAGGATTAGCCACGGTTGAGGTAGATGGGCTTGCTCCTGCACCAAAATTCCAGCTAAATGTAGTTGCATTTGTAGATGAATTTGTAAATGTAACGGTTTGTCCTACGCATATTACCGTTGCTGAAGGTGTAAATCCTGCAATTGGAGGATTAGTAACACCTATTCCATTAAGTTGAAAGTTGAATACAGACTCATCACAATCGTTTGTTCCAAATGACACATTTCCAGTGTAATTTGCACTTGCTGTTGGACTAAATACGATTGAAAAAGTAGTTGTTCCACCTGCTGGTATTGTAGTTGTTCCGAATGTTGAACCTAGGGTAAATCCAGTTCCAGTAACTGAAATAGGACCAGTCAACGTTAAGTTACTATTTCCAGTATTTGTAATAGTGTAAGTTACAGTTGAAGAGTTTCCAGCAGAAACAGATCCTACATTTGAAAATCCATCATCGAAGATATTTGTACTTGTTTGGTTCAAAGCTATTTCACCCGGAGTAGTGGCATTGAATTTTAAATTATCTATGTAAATGTTGTTTCCATTTGCAGCTACCGCTCTGATTCTGAATTTTACATTTTTCGATGTGGTAGTAACGAATGGTAATAAATTAATTGTTTCTGTTCTCCAATCCGTTGTTCCTACCGGTGTGTAGTATGAAGCTAACGTGGCAGTAAGCACTTGAAGGGTTGTTCCAGCCTTATCATAAATTGGTGTTGCATTCCATGTCGTACCACAGTTTTCAGAAATCTCGACATACAATCTTTCGTAATTGGCAGTTGTATTATTTCTTCTTCGATAGGCCACATCAAATTGAAGGTTTGCCGCAGTTGCATTACAAGGCAAAGTAAAGATGGGTGTGATTAAATTTTCAGTTGACCCTGAAGTATTTCCAAATCCAGGAAATTGAGCAGCATTGTTGTTGAATACTCCTGTAATTGAAGTTGCTGATGCGCCTACCCATTCATAGCAGTCGTTGTTTGTATTTTCAACAGCCCAACGAACATCCGGTGGAAAAGTACCCCCATCAAAAGTTTCAGTAAATGGAGCGGAAATACCAGTTGAAACCATAAAGCCAATCCCAGAAGTATCAAAAGCGGTAGCCTGATCAGCTGAACCATTTGGTAGGGTAGAGTATGCTTTAAACATGTGTTGACCTGCTGTTGTAGTGAATGCTGGTAAGGAAACTGTTGCAGTTGCTCCAGAAGCTAGATTACCTGTCCATGCAAATGTTGTTGGCGCACCATTATCAATTTTATATGAAATTGTAGCACTGGTTAAAGCTCCACTTCCTCGATTTTTCAGTGTAACAGACGGAGTAATACTTCCAACACAATTGTCACCCTTTGGATTGATAATGTCTACAACTGATGCATCAACAGCCAAAGGAGGAGTACATGCATCTGAATTTATTAAACTTACTCGTAGTGGGCTATTTTCCAGCACAGTACGCATTCGCATTTTTTGATCGTTGGTAAAGATATTCATACACAAATCATCTGTATAATCCATGTAATTTTCAATCATATCCACCCCGGCATCAGGTGCACCAGTACAACTATTGGTTCCTGTTGGACAGCCATAATTTGCAGCACCAGCTTCCGGTGTGTCGTTACAAAAATCATCTACTGTACATCCACCATCTCCCCAAATATGACGAAGTCCTAGCCAGTGACCCACTTCGTGTGTCGCCGTTCTTCCTTCATTGTAAGGTCCCGCGAAACCAGTAATAGTACTTTTTCCAATAGAATTGTATAAAAATACAACACCGTCAGTTGCAGCTGCTTGATTTCCGCATCCCATTCCTCCAAGAGGAGATTGAGGGAATTGTGCATAACCTAAGAGTCCTCCTGAAAGGTTTGCCAACCAAATATTCATGTATTTAGCAGGATCCCATCCTCGCGTAGCTGTTGGATTATTATTGTTGTATGTGTATGTTTTAATAGTGGCATTCATATACGCTTGTGAGTATGGAGGTGCCGTAAATCCTACTGTATTGCGATTGATTCTGTTAATTCCAGGTTCACCTGCTGGAAATGCGGAACCATCTGGTCTGCGTTGTGCTAAACAAAATTCAATTTGTGTATCTGCTCCATCAGGATGTGTATTCCATCCATTAGAACCAAGTATTTTTCTAAAATCTTCATTTAAAACGTCAATTTGCGATTGAATTGCGGCAAAAGAAACATTTGTTCCCGTTCCTACTGCTTCTCCGTTGTGAATCACATGCACAACTACTGGAATGTAATAAACACCACCTATGATTGCACTTGCTTGATTTTGAGTGAGTTGTTGTTGCATCCATTGTTCGAACTGTTCATTGGTTTCAAGTTCAGGATGTTGTTGTAACAATTCTTGATGATTCTCATTGGTGTAACAACGGATCAC
Source organism: Crocinitomicaceae bacterium (assembly GCA_044349575.1). Lineage (GTDB taxonomy): Bacteria > Bacteroidota > Bacteroidia > Flavobacteriales_D > Crocinitomicaceae > UBA952. Next base: position 6,265 of record JBIKQS010000054.1, on the reverse strand, counting down.
ATTTTGAGAATAAGACGTAAAAATTGAAAATAAAAGTAAGATTCCGAAGAATAAGAATTTCGAGTTAAACATTTTTCTAGCTTTAGGTTTGGTGCCTTAAAGATAGATAGTTTTGATAAAAAGTTGCATTATGCCTTAAAAAAATTATTTTTTTATGGGATAATTCCTACGCTAAATTAGGTGATTTTGTGAGAGGGTTTTAGTTTAGAAAACACGGATATAGATTCAATAGATATTGAATGAGTTAAGTCGTGAAATAAACAACTTTGATTTTTATTGTTTTACAGATTCTCCTTTCATAAATCACGCATTAATTTCCAAATGCAAAAACTTCTGTAAAGACGAGCAAAACATACAAGCCAATTAGAACTATAAGAGCACTAAAGAAAATAACTGCTTGTTTCCAAAAGGGCATCTTTGGAGGCAAATTAGTTTGCTTGGTAAGTGATTTCGGTGTTGATGAATAGTTAAATTCATTTTTTTCAAGTTGAGTACGATCCTTGGATAGACTGGTTTTTACAGTGCCTAACTCACTAGTGCCAATTTTTTTCTGAGTCTGATTAACGAGTGGTGAAATTGTATTGAGGCTAACATGGGTCTTTTTAGTCGTATCTTCTCTTTGAGACTGATACTCAACAGATACAGTTGGAGATAGTAGTTTTCTTGATTCTTGAATTTTTTTGGAAGGAACAACTTTCGATCTCAACGTAGTATTTTCATTTTTGGCAGAAATTTTAACCTTTTTGTTTGCGCTTATTTTGCTAATTTGATATCCTTTCAAATGATAGCGTTTTTGAATAATACAACTTGATAAAGTTAAAAAACACAAGAAACTCAAAATCACAATTTTTCTCATATGGCAACAAATTTATGAATAGAAATGTGACACAAAAATAGAGAGAAAGGGACACTTAAACAATTAAAATACAATTTTTAGAAGAATTGATCTAACCACAATTAACCACAAATAAGATAAATCGGGTAATTTTTTATGACTACCTGTATTTTTATGATGGTGATTTAAGTTGTTCAAAAGTAAGACGTAAACGATAGCACGGTTGAATTTTATTCATAGTTGCCAAATATATTCTTCAAGTCAATCTTTTTATGAATTTTCAAGAAATTGAATGAATCGTTACTTTGGATATTATTTGAAAGTTACGTTTACACTAAAAAATACCTCAACAAAAACAGAGATGAGGAAATGATAAATAAAAGGTGAAGGAAAAGTGAAACATCTTCTAATTTGTTGCGCGTTGCAATCAATAAATCTTCTTTAGCATGAAGGGATAATTCTCCAAATTCTTTGTGTTGGGAAACGATAAATTTAGTGGCTTTGCGTTCGATTTTTCGGTTGATTTGATTGAAACGTTTCATGTTGTTAAATTTTATACTTCAAAGTTGCGTGAAGTCAACTCAATACTTAGTAAAAATTTCAAATTCGTTTCAACTTTACCAATGATTACTAGGTCAGAGATACGTGAAAACACAACTTTTGCTTAGGTGTTTTTTTCTCCACAAAGATTTATTTCCAAGATTTTTTTCTTGCTGGCAAGGTCATGATCAAGGGTAAGAACATACATGAGCTTTGCAATAGCCGCTTCGGTTGTCATGTCGGTACCGCTAATTACACCAACTTTTTGAAAGAATGAACTGGTTTCGTATTTACCTTGTTCGACAGCGCCTGATGAGCATTGACTAACGTTTACTATCAAACCGCCAGATTGAATATAATTCGTAATATTTTGTTGAAAAACAGGTGAACTAGAAGCGTTACCTGAACCAAAAGTTTCTAAAACAATGGCCTTAAATTTTGAACTATCAAACAATGATTCATATCCTTCATAGGGTAGACCGGGATACAATTTAATTAAAGCAACTCGATTGTCTAGTTTTTTCCAAAATGTGGTTGTGTTCTCGGTGGATCTGTATAATTTCTCATAATCATATTGGATATGAACACCTGCAACGGCCAACGATGGATAGTTGGGAGATCGGAATGCCTGAAATTGATTAGCAGAAATTTTTGAGGAGCGATTTCCTCTGTAGAGTGAATATTCAAAATACACACAAACTTCTTGCACAATGGCTTGATTGTATTCGTCTTTTTGCGCCGCAATTTCAATGGCTGTTATTAAATTTTCTTTTCCATCTGTTCGAATGGTACCAATTGGCAATTGCGAGCCGGTAAGAATAATAGGCTTTTTAATTCCTTGGATCAAAAAACTCAATGCTGAAGCCGTGTAGGCCATGGTATCAGATCCATGTAAAATTACAAATCCATCGTAAAGTAAATAGTTAGTTTCTAGTATTTCTACAAGGTTTATCCAATGCTCTGGAGTCATTTCGGAAGAATCAATAGGTTTTTCGATACTTACTGAATCAATATTAACCGAAATTCGATTCAATTCAGGGATTTGATTATACATGTGTTTGAAGTCGAAACTTTTTAATTCACCTGTGATTGGGTCATTAATCATCCCGATGGTACCTCCGGTGTAAATTAACAAGATGGAGCTTCTTTTTTGCATAAACAGCGCTGATTAGTTTTCTAAAATTAGCGTTTTTCTTGAAATCAAGAATTATTACATGACAAGAATTAAAGAGAGCTGACAAAAAGCTCAAGGATATAAAATAGAACCTCCACGACCGCATACGAAGTCAAGTAAATATCAAATAATAGACTTTGGAAAATCCTAGTTAAAAAACAAAAAGGTCTGTCAGATTACGTTAGTCGGCCTTGGCAACAGCTAATAAATATTCTCGGTTCATTCGGGCAATGTTTTCTAAAGAAATTCCTTTAGGGCATTCAACCTCACATGCTCCCGTATTTGTACAATTTCCAAATCCTTCTTCATCCATTTGACGAACCATGTTCACTACACGTTCTTTTGCCTCCACTTTACCTTGAGGAAGAAGCGCATATTGAGATACTTTAGCACCAACAAACAACATGGCTGAACCGTTTTTACAAGATGCAACGCAAGCACCACAACCAATACAAGCAGCAGCTTCAAATGCTTTATCTGCGTCAGCTTTTGGAATTGGAATGGCATTCGCATCCATCGTTCTTCCTGAAGTATTTACTGAAACAAAACCGCCAGCTTGCTGAATACGATCAAAGGCACTTCTGTCAACCACTAAATCTTTGATTATAGGGAAAGCACGAGATCTCCAAGGCTCAACGTAAATTGTATCTCCCTCGTTGAACTTTCTCATATGCAACTGACAAGTCGTAATTCCCGTGTCTGGTCCATGGGCTCTTCCGTTGATATACAGAGAACACATTCCACAAATTCCTTCTCTACAATCGTGGTCAAAAGCGATTGGTTCTTTTTGCTCATTAACCAATTGTTCATTCAATTGATCCAACATTTCTAAAAAAGAACTATCTGTAGAAACTTTATCTAATTTATAAGATTCCATAGAACCTTTTGCATTAGCATTTTTTTGTCTCCAGATTTTTAGGTTAATATTGATGAATTTTGTTGCCATAATCAACTCAATTTTTACAATTATTTATAATTTCTTGCTGCAATTTTAATAAACTCATAGTTCAATGCTTCTTTATTCAGAGCTGCTTTAGTAGCATCTCCACCTGCATATTCCCAAGCTGCTGCGTATTTAAAGTTTTCATCATCACGTAATGTTTCTCCTTCTGCATCTTGGTATTCTTCTCTAAAATGACCACCGCAAGATTCGTTTCTATTTAAGGCATCAACAGCCATTAAATGACCTAATTCTATAAAGTCTGCAACACGCATGGCTTTGTCTAATTCAGGATTTAATTCATTTGCATCTCCAGGAACAAAAACATCTTTGTAAAATTCCTCACGCAGCACGCCAATTTCTTGAATTGCCTCGTTTAATCCATTTACATTACGACCCATTCCAACTTTGTTCCACATAATTAAACCCAGTTTTTTATGAAAATAATCAACGGATTTAGTTCCTTTATTATTCAACAAACGGTCAATGGTAGATTTGACATTATTTTCAGCCTCATCAAATTCGGGTGAATCTGTTGCGATTTTACCCGTTCTAATTTCATTAGCCAAATAATCAGAAACGGTGTAGGGTAAAACAAAATAACCATCGGCCAATCCTTGCATCAATGCTGAAGCCCCTAAACGATTCGCTCCGTGATCAGAGAAATTAGCTTCTCCAGCTACAAAACAACCTTCAATAGTACTTTGTAAGTTGTAATCTACCCAAACGCCACCCATGGTATAGTGAACGGCTGGATAAATTTTCATCGGTGTTTCATACGGGTTTTCATCGGTGATTTTCTCATACATTTGGAAAAGATTCCCGTATTTCTCTTCAATCCATTTTTTACCAAGTTCCAAAATTTTACTTTCAGAAGGATTTTGATCTCCTTGAGCAAACGCTGCTTGACGACCTTTCGTTTTTATTTCAGTTGCAAAATCGAGATAAACACCTTCTTGAGTATCATTCGCTTCGATTCCATAACCTGCATCACAACGTTCCTTAGCTGCACGAGATGCAACATCGCGAGGAACTAGGTTTCCAAAAGCTGGATATCGTCTTTCTAAAAAATAATCTCTATCTTCTTCAGCGATTTGAGTTGGTTTTAATTTACCTTCTCGAATTGCCTGAGCATCTTCTTTATTCTTAGGAACCCAAATTCTCCCTGAGTTTCTCAATGATTCTGACATCAATGTTAACTTGGATTGATTGGTTCCATGAACAGGAATACAAGTAGGGTGAATTTGAACAAAACAAGGATTTGCAAACAAAGCACCTCTTTTGTGAACTTTCCATGCGGCAGAAACATTACTTCCCATGGCATTGGTTGAAAGGAAATAAACATTCCCGTATCCACCTGATGCAATGATTACAGCATGCGCTGAATGACGCTCAATTTCTCCAGTAACTAAATTTCTAGCTATTATACCTCGAGCCTTTCCATCTACGACAACTAAGTCCAACATTTCATGTCGGTGATACATTTTAACTCTGCCTAGTCCAATTTGACGTGATAGAGCTGAATATGCACCAAGCAATAACTGTTGTCCTGTTTGTCCCGCAGCATAAAATGTGCGTTGAACTTGGGTTCCACCAAATGATCTGTTGTCTAACAAACCTCCGTACTCACGTGCAAAAGGAACGCCTTGTGCAACGCATTGGTCGATAATATTACTCGAAACCTCTGCAAGGCGATATACATTTGCTTCGCGCGCTCGATAATCACCACCTTTTATGGTATCGTAAAAAAGACGGTAAGTTGAATCACCATCATTTTGATAGTTTTTAGCTGCATTAATTCCTCCTTGAGCCGCAATTGAGTGTGCTCTTCTTGGTGAATCTTGGAAACAAAATGCTTTCACATTATATCCCATTTCACCTAATGAAGCTGCAGCAGCTCCTCCGGCTAACCCTGTTCCAACTACAATCACATCAATTTTTGACCGGTTGTTTGGAGCAACCAATTTCATGTGGTTTTTGTGATTCGTCCATTTTTCTGCTAATGGACCTTCAGGAATTTTAGAATCTAATTTTGACATATCGATTCGAATTTTAATCTATTTAGTAATGAAAATCAATATCGGAATAATTGCAAATAACAAAGGTACAAGGACCGCAAAACCGTACCCTAATTTCTTAATCAAAGGCATATACGTTGGATGATTAAGTCCAAGCGATTGAAAAGCAGAAGAGAACCCGTGCCATAAATGAAATCCTAAAACAAGCATGCTCAATGTGTAAAAAAGTACAGCCCCAAGAGCCATTTCATTTACCGGAAAACCCTCTTTTGATTTATTGTGACCGAAAAAAGCAAAAACAAGCGAATGTAAATCCTTATATCCTTCTGCCATTTTTAAATCAACTCCTTTTGCATAAAGATCTGTTTTGTTTTTTACTTCAAGTTGATCTACAGGAACATAATCTCCCGATGTTGTAAGGTAAAGTTTAACATTTACTTTTTGTACTTGACCTGTCATTGGGTTGTTATCCTCAACCGTAAGCTCTTTAACGTGTAATGGAAATTTATCACTTGAAATTTTGGCTTTCCACCAAAAGTTAGCCATGTGAGTTGCGATAAAAACAAGAATAAGCGTTCCCAAGACAGCCATATTTCGTGATGCCATAGAACTGTTAGCAGAAGGTTTACTGTAGGCATAAGCTATAGGTCGTGCTTTCTTATTTTGGAATGCCAACATAATTCCATCAACGGCATGAAAAATAATTGAAATGTAGGTAAGGTAAGACAAAATTTTAATGGCCGGATTGTTCGCCATGA
>JBIKQS010000053.1:0-10352 GCA_044349575.1 Crocinitomicaceae bacterium | reverse complement strand
TGAAACGAAAAAGAGGTTATCATACATTCGTTTGAAATCTGAATATTGTTTAATTCGCTGATGCTTAATGACTTTGGCACGGTAAAACAAGGTGGGTTTTTACCTAAGTTTTCTTGAGAAAAACAGCTAAATGCTTGGAAAGTAAGAATAAGTGTTAAAATTAAAATTCTCATAACGGGTTTATTTTTCAAAACAACTAAATACAGGTGGTCGTTTTGCTTTTGGATTGTAAATGTAGTAATGATTTTTATCTTCATACCTCAATTTGTCGATTTGGATAAAACTTTTAATATCGACAATTTTCTGCAAAGGTAAAACGGTATCTCGGTATTTAATACGATTAAAATACCGGTAATCAGTTACCTTTCGATTTTCATTTTCAATTACGGTTTCTTCACCCAATTTGATGTAAATATTTTTTTTCAAATCGATGTAAAGAAGATTCTTTTTTAATTCTTTAAATCCCATGTCCTGATTCCGAACCGGTTTAGGTAATTTATCTTCTTTTGGATTAAACGATGGACCGAGTTGAAGATCACACGATTGAATGACAAAAAGTAGTAACAAAAGAAAAAGGAATATTCTCACCACCTAAAGATAAGTAATATTTGGAATTATCCAAGTTTAAGCAATGCTTTTCAACAAACAATAAGGGAGAAATACGCTAAATTGGATTATTAAATCCAAGCTTGTGTGATAAAATGCGAAAGAAACAAATTATTTTACATTGAGTTTATTCTGAACATGCAGCGAAAATTTCTTCATTTCTTGCAACGTTCTTCGGTTTGACCAGCTTGGGTATGCAGTCGATATTCTTCTTGTTAATAACACTACATCTGTTGGAAATTGACCGTAGTAAGGCATTGATTTGTTGGCCATTTCTTCTACTTTGTTGATGTATCCATTGGCGATCAACCATTTTTTTAATTCCTTAGCTTCAACGGCTTGTTCTGTATCGCTGTAAAAAACCATGGGATCTTTGGAAATGGAGTTAATTAAAGTATTCAGTTTTGAATCATCCAGTTTGAGCAAATCATCAATCAAAGATTGATACTTTTTCATGTTGCCAAAAGTCAATCGTAAGAAATCATCTGAATTTTTCGAAAGTGCTAATTCTAGGTCATATTCGGAATACGTATTGCTGGAATTATTTTTCATCATGTAACCCAATTGAAGCTTTCTCTGCTCTTCAAAACCATCTTTAAATCCTTCTAAAAAATCAGAAGAGTACATGTCAACAGCTGCATAGGCTAATGTTGGATCTGCCGCAACCATATCACGCCACTTATTTTGATTTTTTTCGTAATCAAAAAGTTCAGAAGGGATTTGCCACATATTTAGCGTTAATAAATTTCCTAAATCTGTTGGTCCGTACCATGAACTTTCGCCTATAGACTTTCCTAAATTGTATACTCGCTCCTTTGTATATAAATGAGCGTTTATAATCATTGAAGTGGCAATTACCAGTAAAATGCTTAAGGAAATAAAAAATATCTTCTTCTTTTTCATTGTAATTTTTTCAGCGAAATTAAGATAAAGTTCATACATCAGTTACAAAAAAAAGATTTTTATTTAAATGAATCGCTAAAATTTTGAATCTATTCAACGTGGAACAGCGAATGCACTGAAAATTAGTTATTTTTGATTATTAAATCGCATCTGTGTTTACTAAAATTGAAATGAAAAATATAGTCTTTTTAGCGTTGTTACTTGCTTTCTCATTTCACGTGAAAAGTCAAACTTTACAATCCATCAATCATAACGGAGTAAATCGCGTATATTTTTGTTACACACCCTCTGATTATTCGCCCAGTCAATCATTACCACTTCTTATTGTTCTTCATGGACTAACGCAAACGGGTGGGGGAGTGATGGATATTACCAACTTTAATGCAATCGCCGAACAAGAAAAATTTATTGTGGTTTATCCGAGTGGACTCAATAATGCCTGGAATGCAAATATGAATGTAAGTGTTTCAACTGCTGATGACAAGGGCTTTTTAGAAGCTTTAATTGGTCATTTTCATCAAAATTTCAATACGAATCCGAGTAAACAATATTTGTGTGGTTTTTCAAATGGGGCATTCATGAGTCACAAAATGGCCTGTGAATCAGATTTGTGTTTTGCCGGAATTGCAACGATTTCTGGAACAATGAGTGATTCTGTTTATGCAAACTGCAACCCTAGCAATGCAACCTCTGTTTTGCATATACACGGAACAGCAGATGCGGTAGTCCCTTACAATGGCGGCGCGGCAACAGGTGCTTCAGTTGATCAAACTATTGAGAAATGGCGGAGTTTTTTGGGCTGTTCAACCAATCCGACAACAAGCGATTTTCAGAATACGAATTTGTTTGACCTTTCAACAGCGCAACGAATTACCTATTCCAATTGTGGCGAACAAACGCTGGAACATATTAAAGTTATTGGCGGTGGTCATCAATGGCCTGGAATTTCAACATTGAATGGGGGAGTGGGGACAATTAATATGGATTTTTATTCACCGCAAATCATTTGGGATTTTTTAGCTCCAAAAACTTGTCAAACATTGGGTTATCTAGAAGAGGAAATAGCCTATGAAGCATATCCAAATCCAGCAGGACTAGAAGTCACCATAAAATCGTTTGGAGGCATAGATAAAGTACTCATACAAGATTTGACCGGTAAAAAAGTGGTCGAGAAGCAACTGTTTGAGGAACTAGAAACCATTGATATTAGTGGTCTTAAACCCGGTATGTATTTGGTTTCGGTTTACGGCCTTCAAGGGAAGCAGGTGGGAAAAACAAAGTCATGGATAAAGATTTAAAATGAGCTTTTTTTTACGTGAAAAACGTTTTCAAAATTACTGCTTTGAGGGTTGATTTATTTTTTCGAAACTTTTTTTCGGAAAAACGCGTAAAAAATTTGCATTTATAAACAAGATGCGTATCTTTGCAGCCGCTTTAAAATTTAGCAATTAAGTATAGTCTTATGTCACGAGTTTGTCAATTAACAGGAAAAGCAGTAATGGTTGGGAACAATGTTTCTCACTCTAACCGTAAAACCAAAAGAAGATTCTATCCGAATCTTATTACTAAGAAATTTTTCTTACCTGCAGAAAATGAATACATTACATTGAAAATTTCTACTTCAGCGTTGAGAACGATTAATAAAAATGGTATTGAAGCTTGTATCAAAGAGGCTCGTCAAAAAGGATATTTGAAATAATCCTGTTGAGAAACAGAATCAAAACAATAGAAGATGGCAAAGAAAGCAAAAGGAAATAGAATTCAAGTTATTTTAGAATGTACCGAGCACAAAGATTCTGGAATGCCAGGAACATCTCGTTATATCACTACGAAAAATAGAAAAAATACACCTGACCGTATGGAGATTAAGAAATTTAATCCGGTGTTAAAGAAATATACAGTTCACAAAGAAATTAAATAAGTAAGTCATGGCTAAGAAAGTTGTAGCGAGTTTACAGAAAGGTGGAGGTAAAGAACACACCAAAGTTATTAAGATGGTGAAATCTGATAAAACAGGATCTTACACCTTTAAAGAAGAGATTGTTCACAATGATAAAGTGAAAGATTGGTTCACTAAGAATTAATCCAATTTGAATTTTTTTAATAGTAAGCTTCCTTATTTTCAAGGGAGCTTTTCTTTTTTTATAGCAAAACACCATGGGATTTTTTGATTTTTTTAAACGCAACACGCAAGAAACCAAAGAGAATCTAGATAAAGGTCTTGACAAAACCAAGCAAAGTTTTTTAGGTAAAATTGCTCGAGCCATTCTTGGGAAATCAACCGTTGATGATGAGGTTCTTGATAATTTGGAGGAGGTTCTAATTACATCGGATGTTGGTGTGGAAACAACCCTGAAAATTATTGACCGCATACAAGCGAGAGTTTCTAAGGATAAAGTAATGGGTACAGATGAGTTACAGCGCATTCTGCGTGAAGAGATTGCTTCCTTACTTGAAGAAAACAATTCAACCAATCAAGACCAGTTTTCAATTCCTGAAACCAATGGAAATCCATACGTAATAATGGTAGTAGGTGTGAACGGAGTTGGTAAAACAACAACAATCGGAAAATTGGCTTATCAATTCAAACAAGCTGGATTGAAGGTCGTATTGGGCGCTTCTGATACCTTTCGTGCAGCGGCTGTTGATCAATTAATTATTTGGTCAAAACGCGTAGATGTTCCTATCGTTCAACAAGGAATGGGTGCTGATCCTGCTAGTGTGGCTTTTGATACACTTCAATCGGCTAAATCGCAAAATGCAGATGTTGTAATTATTGATACAGCAGGTAGGTTGCACAATAAAGTCAATTTAATGAATGAGTTAAATAAAATTAAACGAGTTATGGAAAAAGTAGTTCCAGGTGCTCCTCATGAAATTTTATTGGTGCTCGACGGGTCAACCGGACAAAATGCATTTGAGCAAGCGAAACAATTTTCGTTGGCAACAGACATCAATGCCTTGGCTGTAACGAAGTTAGATGGAACGGCTAAAGGGGGTGTGGTAATAGGTATTTCAGACCAAATGAAGATTCCTGTTAAATACATTGGTGTGGGCGAAGGAATGATGGATTTACAATTATTTGACAAAAAAGATTTTGTTGACTCACTTTTTAACGATTAAAACGATGAAATTTTTAGCGAGTATTTTTTTCCTTTCAGCGGTAACTATTTCCAATGCACAACTTCTTTGGAAGATCAGTGGCAATGGTTTATCCCAAAATTCATACCTCTATGGAACGATTCATGTCATGCCGAAGGATAAATTTTCCATTTCACCTAAAATAAATGAAGCAATAAATGCATCAAGTAGAATGGCTATGGAAGTTGATTTAAATATGGATTTAAAAACAAAAATCAAGGTAGCCCAAGAAATGATTTTGCCCAATGGGAAAACGTTAAAAAATTACCTGAGTGCCGATGATTTTAAGCGATTAAACGCCTATTGCCTTGATTCATTAAAATTGAAAAAAGGAAAATTGAAAAAATACTATCGGTTGAAGCCTTTTTTCTTTTCTTCGGTAGTTTCTCAAGAGCAAATGGGTGAAATTTCCTCCTACGAGATGGAATTCATGAAGCTGGCAAAAAAACGAAAGATGGAACTAATTGGATTAGAGTCTATTGAATTTCAAATGCAAACCATCAATAAAATATCGGTTGAAGACCAAGCAAAAATGTTAGTACAGGAATTTGGTAGCAATCCAACCTCCCAGTTCGACGATATGCTCAACTTATATCTGCAGGAAGATCTTGATGGCTTATACAAAGTAGTTTCGGAAGAATCGGATGCAATTCCTGAATTCAATTACAACTTTTTGGAGGTTCGAAATAAAAATTGGATTCCAGTGATTCAAAAAAATATTGCGACAAATTCGTTTTTTATTGCTGTTGGTGCGGCACATTTACCTGGCGAAAACGGTGTTATTGCCTTGCTTCGCGCTAAGGGTTATGTTGTTGAACCGGTGAAATAGTTCGGCTTAAAAGCTTTTTTACAGGATTTGGATGATTTCCACAGCACAATTCAAATAGAAGGAATCATTCTCACGGATTAATAGAATTGTAATTTAAAGTACTGAAACAAATAGGGGCGGTTCCGATTGTTATCGTAATAATCCGCCCCAAGTGTTTTTTATCAAGTATTAATCGTTACAATCAACCATCACTGCAACACAATCTTCTTAATATCCACCGTATTGCCTTGTGGATCAATGATTCGAACAAAGTACAAGCCATTTCCTCCCCAAGAGGTAATATCTATATAAAACTGTTGTTGGTTGACCGCATTTTGAAAAACTTGCTGACCTTGTGCATCTTCAATTTTGATGCTGTAACCGTTCATGGTAGTTAAATCTCCAGCATCGATGGTGATGTGATCATTGGATGGGTTGGGATAAATAGAAATGGAGTTTTCAGATAAATTATTTATCCCCAAAGTTCCATTGTATAAATCTGTAATTTCTTGTTGAGTTAAGGCGCGATTCCAGATACCAAACTCATCAATAATTCCATTAATATATTCTGAATTCACATAAGTTCCTATTTTCGAACTGTTTATATCTTGATCAAAATTACAGCTTGATTCAATTTGAGAATTTGAAAGAATAGTGCCCCCTTGAGCTGACCAAGTTAAATTAGTATTGATTGGATCCCCATTTAAAAATATTTGGCCAATCGAATTTTGAAAAGTAACAACAATGTCATACCACATATTATCTTGAATTGTACTTGCTTCGCTTTTGATAAAAGAATATTTATTTCCTGAAATAGAATTTGCCCAACCAAAGGAAACTTCATTTTGGTTTGTTATTGCAAAACCAACCTCACCCCAAAAAAGTGTCTTTGACCAAATATATTGGTTTATATTTGTTGTGTCTAGTTTTAGCAGTACATGAAAGGTAAATTCATTGACTTGAGTTCCACCTAAAAATGGATTTGTTAGATTTATTGTGCTACTTGATCCATCAAATTGATATGCTGTGTTTGAAATACCCAATTTTCCTGATGCTAAATTTGCTCCACTCACGGTTCCATTATTATTTCCTCCGCTATCATCATTAGCATTTCCTGAAAATGAATACCATGCTGCCAACCCATTTGAAGGTACATAACCAGGTACTTGTGCCATCACATTTGCAGTCATACAAAGCCCAACTGCAATGGCTGAAAATAAACTTTTTTTCATTTTTAAAGTTTTAGTTTCACTCGCCCCACAGTGAGAGTATACACAATAAAAAAAGCGTGGGACAGTTGCTTAGCTTGCACCAGTGGGAGTCGAAGCCCATACCGCAAAGCAAAGCAACGCCCACGCCGTAGCATGAGCGTTTCACTTTAACTTCCCTGCGGTATTGAAATTTCGACTTTTCTGGTGCAGGTCGTTTAGCAAACGCTATTTTTTCTTAATAAATTTTTTCCTCGTTAGGATGAACAAATGTATAGAAAAATTTACAGAAATTAAAGAAAAACTAAAAATGGAAATAGACTAGAGTCGATTTTATTATAACATCTTTTGAAAATGAACAATTCTACATGTTACATGGAAGTGAATACCAAACAAACAATTGATGCGCATGAAAAAAATGTCTTTTTAGGAATTTCGATACCAACTATTTCCAAAATTTCCATAAAGTTTGAACATGTAACCAAAACCGATATAGGCTTTCTCATTCGCTCAATCTTAAACCAACATATACGTTAAGTCCCGCATAATTTTTCTACCTTTGCAACCTAAAATTTACTTGAATGACAGTATCTGAAATTCGCCAAAAATTTTTCGATTTTTTTGCAAGTAAAGGACACGTAATAGTTCCTTCAGCACCCATGGTGGTAAAAAATGATCCAACATTGATGTTTACAAATGCTGGTATGAACCAGTTCAAGGATTATTTCCTTGGTTATCAAGTGGCTAAAGATAAACGCGTAGCAAATTCCCAAAAATGTTTGCGTGTTTCAGGAAAACACAATGATTTAGAGGAGGTTGGAGTTGATACCTATCATCATACCATGTTTGAAATGCTTGGAAATTGGTCGTTTGGTGATTATTTTAAAGAGGATGCTATTTCATGGGCTTGGGAGTTATTATCCGAGGTATATAAAATCCCAGCAGACCGACTATATGTCACTGTATTTGAAGGAGATGCAAAGGATAATGTTCCTAGAGATCAAGAGAGTTTTGACATTTGGAAAAAGTACATTGCCGAAGATCGAATCATTTTAGCATCCAAAAAAGATAATTTTTGGGAGATGGGCGATACGGGTCCCTGTGGTCCGTGTACGGAGATTCACGTGGATTTGCGTGATGAAAATGAGCGTTCAAAAATCAATGGAAAGGATTTGGTGAACCAAGATCACCCGCAAGTCATTGAAATATGGAACAATGTATTCATGCAATTCAACCGAAAAGCAGACGGAAGTCTAGAACCTTTGCCTGCTACGCATGTGGATACGGGAATGGGATTAGAACGTTTGGCTATGGCCTTGCAAGGAAAGCAAAGTAACTACGATACAGATCTTTTCCAAACACTCATTCAACACATGGTGAAAGTTTCAGGGATTGCCTATGGTAAATCGGAAGAAACGGATATTGCTTTGCGTGTTATTGCAGATCACGTTCGAACCATCGCTTTTTCAATCGCGGATGGTCAATTGCCCGCAAATAACGGAGCAGGATATGTGATTCGTCGAATTCTGAGAAGAGCAGTACGATATGGTTACCAAACATTAGGGCTGAAAGAATCATTTTTAAGTGATTTATCTTTGGTCTTAGCAGATTTGATGGGTTCACCATACGAAGAGTTGATTCGTGAAAAGGACCTGATTGCTAAAGTAATTCGTGAAGAAGAAAATAGTTTCTTTCGAACATTAGAACAGGGTATCAAACGAATGAATGACTTGATTCTACATTCAAAAGCGAAAAATCAGGCTGTTATTTCAGGTGATGCTGTTTTTGAATTGTATGATACGTATGGATTTCCGGTAGATTTAACATCTCTGATTGCTCGAGAAAATGGGTTGAGTATTGACGAAGAAGGTTTCCAAAAGGAATTACAAATCCAAAAAGAACGTTCTCGGGCTGCAACTGCAGTTGAAACCGATGATTGGATGCAAGTAAATCCAGATGTTACAACCGAATTTATTGGTTACGACAGTGATACGGCAGATGTTCGCATTATTAAATATCGCAAGGTCTCGCAAAAACAAAAAACCTTTTATCAGTTGGTTTTAAATCAAACACCTTTTTACCCCGAAGGAGGAGGACAAGTGGGTGATAAAGGAATGTTGAAAAATGACACTGAAACCATTTCAATCTTTGATACGAAGAAGGAAAATAATTTGATTATCCATTTAACCGATAAAGTTCCTGCTGATTTATCAGGAGTTTTTTCGGCCCAAGTAGATGTTAAACGAAGAGATAAAACTTCCTTAAATCATTCGGCAACGCATCTATTACACCATGCATTGCGAACCGTTTTAGGAACGCACGTTGAGCAAAAAGGATCTTTGGTAAATTCAGAATATTTGCGTTTCGATTTTTCGCATTTTGCAAAAGTTACAGACGATGAAATGGAGCAAATTGAATCGATCGTGACAAATTCCATACATGAAAATAGTCCGTTAGATGAGCGCAGAGCAGTTCCTATTGATGAAGCAAAAGCAATGGGTGCAATGGCTTTGTTTGGCGAAAAATACGGAGAAAATGTTCGTGTAATTAAGTTTGGCGACTCGGTTGAATTGTGCGGAGGAATCCACGTTTCAAATACAGCAAAAATTGGATTATTTAAAATTACTTCTGAATCTGCTGTAGCAGCGGGGATTCGAAGAATCGAGGCAATTACTGGCTCCACAGCAGAAATGTTTTTCAAGGAAAAAGCTTCAAAATTGGACGCTATCAACAGCTTACTTAAAAATCCTAAAGATCTAGAAAAAGCCATTGATGATTTGCTTGCTAAGAACCAACAATTAACGAAAGAAATTGAGCAATTTCAGCGCGAAAAGTCGAAAGGAATCAAGGCTGAGTTAAAGTCAAAAATCTCTGAGGTTAACGGTGTTCACTTTTTAGGAGAAGTAGTTTCTTTGGATGCAAATTCGGTGAAAGATATTCTTTTTCAACTTAAAGGTGAGACGTCAAATTTTGTCGGTGTAATTGGTAATAAAGAAGGAGAAAAATGCGGATTGAGTTTAATTATTTCTGATAATTTGGTTGAGTCCAATAAATGGAATGCAGCTCAATTTATCCGCGAAGTATCTTCTCACATACAAGGTGGGGGAGGAGGTCAGCCCTTTTTTGCTACTGCAGGAGGAAAAAACAGCAACGGATTGCCAACAGCAATTGAGGCCTTGAAATCAGGAATGGGTTTATCCTAACTTTAGAAATTTTCGTACTCTTTCAAGTATAGCTTTGGTAAATCCAACCGTTTCTTGTTCCAGTTTTAGAAAATAGATTGGGGCAAAAAATAAGCTTGCAACCACAGTGGTTTGAATGAGAATTTGCAAGATTGAATTTGTTGATAATTCAATTGTAAAGGTGCCTACAAGCAGCGTAAGTGCTCCCAATAGAATCACAGGTAATTGGTTCTTGGTAAACGGCAACATCTTGAAATGATAGGCTACGAAAAATAATCTTATTGCATTGTATAAAAATAAGGCTATCAAGGTAGAAATAGCAGCTCCGATAGCACCGTAAATTGGCAGCAAAATTAAGTTTAATACGTACACAACCCCAATAAGTAGAAGGGTGAAGTAAACATCGTATTTGTATTTTTTGCTCGTTACCAAAATAGATCCATTTAATCCACAATACATATCAATCAGTTTCCCTATTATCAGAAAGAAAAATATCCATTTCCC
>JBIKQS010000316.1:0-3107 GCA_044349575.1 Crocinitomicaceae bacterium | reverse complement strand
CCGGCATTTATTCCAATTCCAAGTTTTATAGCTTCATTAGATACTACTTTATATTCTCGAATAGCCTCTTTTTTATCGATTGGGTAGTTTTCAGCGTACGCACCGGTGTAAAACTCAATTCTATCTGTACCAACATTTTTCACTTTTTCCAGCTGTTTCAAATCAGGGTTCAAAAATAGTGAAGTTCTAACACCCAGTTCTTTCAATTCAAGTAAGATTTCTTTCAAAAAACTTTCATTGTGAATCACATCCCAACCGGTATTTGATGTGAGAACGTGTGGTGGATCCGGAACCAAAGTTGCCTGTGCGGGTCGAATATCTCGAATAATTTTCATAAATCTTTCATCCGGATATCCTTCAATATTAAATTCAGTTTTTACGACCTCCTTTAATTCATAAACATCCTTTAATGTAATATGCCTTTCGTCTGGACGAGGATGAACAGTAATACCTTGAGCTCCAAATCGTTCACAATCAATTGCTACCTGAACGATATTAGGAGTATTACCTCCTCTTGCATTGCGGATAGTAGCTATTTTATTGATATTTACACTTAGTTTTGTCATGATTGGAACAAAATTTAACGAACCAAAATTACGAACTTCATTTATAAATTAGTACTTTGGTCGCAAATTATGAGAGCAATTGATTTAATTACGGAAGAAATTCCTCCTTTAGTTCACTCAGATACCGGTGAAAAAGCCATTAATTGGATGGATGAATTTAAGGTTTCTCACCTTCCAGTATTGAAAAATGGGAATTTTGTTGGTGTAGTTTCTGAATCTGATATTTTAGACAGACTGGACGAATCTCAAACTTTGGATGCCTTATTTGATCACCTGCCAAGACCTTTTGTGTATGATCATGTTCATATTTATGAAGTTCTCTATCGCATGTCTGAGTTCAAATTGAGCGTTATCCCAATTCTTAATGAACAAGAACAATATTTAGGATGTACAAGTGTTCATGTTTTAATAAATTCGTTAGCATCAACAGGTGGAATCAAAGAGCCAGGTGGTATCATCGTTTTGGAAATGAACACAATTGACTATTCACTTGCTAAAATTGCTCAAATTGTTGAAGGTGAAAACGCCAAGATTTTGAGTTCATATATTTTTAGTTCATCGGACTCAACCAAAATTGAAATCACCTTAAAGATTAATCAAACCGACCTATCTCGCATTATTCGCTCTTTTGAACGTTATGAAATGGATGTAAAAGCGACTTTTCAAAAAGGCATGCACGAAGATGATGTGCAATGGCGTTTTGATGCATTGATGAATTACCTGAAATTTTAACTATGCGGGTAGCTATTTACGGTAAAAAAGTCACCAAACAAACCATTCCTGTATTCGCAGAAGTTTTCAATTTTATTGAGCAATTGGGTTGGAACATAGTTTTAGAGAAAGATTTAAAAGAGACATTGCTAGCAAAAAGTGATATAAATAAAAATTACGATACTTTTTCAACGCATTTAGATTTTTATTCGGGAATTGATTTGACAATGAGTATTGGTGGTGATGGCACTTTCATAAAAACAGTTAGTTATATTCGAAATTCGGGTGTTCCTATTATGGGTATCAATACTGGTAGAATGGGTTTTTTGTCTAATATTTCGAAAGATCAAATTGAAAGCACCCTAAATAAGGTTAAAAACAAGGAATATGAGTTTCAAAAAAGATCCTTGTTGCGGGTTTATACGGAAGAAGATTTATTCGGTGAAGATAATTTTGCGTTGAATGAATTAACGGTACATAAAAAAGATACAGCCTCAATGATTACCGTTCACGCTTCGCTTGATAATAAATATTTGAATTCCT
The DNA here is from genome assembly GCA_044349575.1 of Crocinitomicaceae bacterium. Taxonomy (GTDB): domain Bacteria; phylum Bacteroidota; class Bacteroidia; order Flavobacteriales_D; family Crocinitomicaceae; genus UBA952. The sequence continues at coordinate 1,287 of JBIKQS010000316.1, read as the reverse complement.
ATTGGGCTGATGGATTGATAGTAGCAACACCTACTGGTTCTACAGCTTATAGTTTAAGTTGCGGAGGACCAATTATTACGCCGGGTTGTCAAGTGCATATTCTTACTCCCATTGCTCCACACAATCTGAATGTTCGTCCAATGGTAGTGCCTGATCATTTACCTATTGAATTAAGTGTTGAAGGAAGGGATCGAAAATCATTGTTGAGTTTAGATGGAAATTCAAAAAGTATCAAACAAGGTGAGAAAGTAATCGTGAAAAAAGCCGAGTTTATGTTAAATGTGATTCGTTTTGAAAACAACAATTTCTTGGATACTATTCGCAATAAAATGCTTTGGGGAATAGACGTTAGAAATTAATTTTCAGACAAATCAGAGTTCATTTTTTGCGTTGTTAACAATTTCACTTTTGAAAGATTCTAAATCAACTCGTTAAATTTCAATACAAATTAGATAATTTCGATTACAAATTGGAATTTATGTTTAAAAGAATCCCTCAACTTCTACTAATTCTTGGAATATTTACGTTAATTAACACCGGTATCGCCAGTTTAAGTGGTGTTTTTAGCGTGTTAACCGGACCTCCATCAGCCAAAGAAATCAAAAAACAAGATCTTGAAATGGCTCAGTTTATTAAAATTCTCAAGGAATATAATACCTCTCCTGAAGCAATGGAATTACTTGAAAAACTGCAGTTTATTACTAAAGCCATCAATGATAATTACGTCCTTTTCACCGGGGTTTCTTTGCTTATTTCTTTAGCAGGTTTGATAAGTGTAATCCTCATGTTTAGAAAGAATATTTATGGTTTTCATTTGTATATAATTTACAGTTTATTGTCTTCTACATCAATGTATTTAATTATTTCACCTGCTGATGTTCCTTCTGCTGTCATAGTTGTAAACCTTTTAATCTCCGGATTATTTATATTCTTGTATTCAAGAAATTTAACGTGGATGAAATCAGATATTAATACTGACGAATTAAAATGAGTACGGCATTAATAATTAGCGTTTTAGTTGGGTATTTCTTAATCCTTATTGGGATTTCAATCGTAACTTCTCGTAAAGCAACAAGTGATACGTTTTTTACCGGAGATCGTCAAAGTCCTTGGTATTTAGTGGCTTTTGGAATGATTGGTGCTTCCTTGTCCGGAGTAACGTTTATTTCTGTTCCAGGAAAAGTGATTAATGATGGAATGGCCTACTTTCAGGTAGTTTTAGGTTATGTACTTGGGTATATTGTGATCGCTCAGTTGTTGATGCCATTGTATTATAAACTCAACGTA
>JBIKQS010000315.1:0-3114 GCA_044349575.1 Crocinitomicaceae bacterium | reverse complement strand
CTCCAGTTATTACTGCTCAACCTCAGGCTGCAACAATTTGTTCAGGAAGTACAATTAGTCTATCTACAACAGCTACAGGTAATGGTTTAACATATCAGTGGTTCAAAGATGGTGTTTCTATTTCAGGAGCGACAAATTCCACGTATTCTCTTGCCTCTGCAACAACTGCAAACTCAGGATCCTATACGGTTAAAATCACATCCTCTTGTGGAGCAAATGTAACTTCATCTGTAGCTACTGTTACAGTTAATCAGCCAGTTTCTAATATTACAGTAAGTGGTGTTACAATTGCCAATGGGGATTATTTATGGAATGGTAATACAAGTAACGATGGAAGTGTTGCGAGCAATTGGTTTGTTAATAACAATGGTGTTTACACACCTGCAACATTGGCGCCTACATCTTCCAGTAAAGTTTATATTGTTAGTTATTCAGATGCTGGTTCATGTATTTCAAATACAAATGCGGCAAATATACCGACAAGTGCATCCTTTAATTCAGGGAACTTGTTTATTGGTTCGGGATCAATCTTTAGTTTATCTATGAATGCTACACTACAAGTTAGCGGAAACCTAGTTAACAATGGAACATTCAATTCCAATAATTCAACGGTTATTTTTAATGGTACAAGTGCACAAAATATTGGTGGATCAAGTCCAACTACATTTAATAATTTAACTATCAATAATTCAACGGGACTTACATTAAATAATTCAATACAAGTGAATGGTACATTGACATTAACTTCAGGAAGAATTACGTTAGGTACAAATAATTTAACACTTGGCTTATCCTCTTCCATTTCGGGTACTCCTTCGGCTAGTAACATGATTGTTCCGCAAAGTACAGGTGAGTTAAGAAAAATACTGAACGCTTCCAATGGCTTAAATCCTTTTACATTCCCAGTGGGTACTACAACTGGAGGAAATGAATATACTCCAGTGCAACTTGATTTTCTATCTGCTACTTTTGGCGCTAATGCATATGTTGGTGTTAGGGTTCAAGATCAAAGAGCAACAACAATGAATACGTCAATCACATCGTACATCAATCGAAATTGGATAGTAGAACCATCCAATATTTCGAATTACAACTATGAGATTCAATTAAATTATGTTCAAGCTGATTATGTTGGTATAGCAGGAGATGAGGGAGGTTTGAAGCCAATAAAATATAGTATGGTAAACGGATCTGGTCAATGGTATCAATCCGATGTTCAAGATTTTTCAAATGCGATTGTTCAGGGTACCTCATTTGTCAATAGCACAAGTAATGTTATAATTTGGGGAGGTTTAACCACCTTTAGTGAATTTGGGGGAGCGGTTGGATCTAATCAACCGTTACCAGTTGAATTACTTAATTTCAGTGCGCAATGCGAGGAAAATCATGTTGAGTTGGTGTGGCAGACAGCCTCGGAATTTAATAGTTCACATTTTGATTTGGAAAAATCACGAGATGGGATAAGTTGGGAAAAATTAGCACAAATTCCAGCAGCAGGAAATTCAAATGACTTATTAAGCTATAGTTATTTCGATACAAATCCACTGAGCCAACAATACTATAGATTACACCAGTTTGATATCGATGGAAAAGATGAACTTTTTGCTCCAATAGCTATTAGTTGTACTGAAAATTCTAGTTCCTATTTTACAAGCTATCCTAATCCATCGCATGAAGCCTTTAATGTGGTAATTCAAGATAAAGACTTTTTGGGCTATTGTAACTTAATCATTAGAGATAACAATGGAAAACAAGTATATCTTGAGTCTATCGAAGTTAAAGATGGATTAAATTTGTTTGTAATTAATAAATCTTTGGTTTCAGGAATATATTTCTTGGAAATAATCAATTCAGATAGTCAAAAAACAACTTCAAAGCATGTGGTTAAATAGAAGGATTAATCAAAATATAACTAATTCTGTGATGCGTGATTTCATTTTTTTTGGGAAAAAGTGACTTTGAATTTTTATAAAGTTAAAAATAATAATCACTCATGCCGCCAGTGAGTTCACCAAGGGCAACAAAATAAAGGCTGTCTAATTTTCTTGTTGTTGTTAGTGATTTGAAATTATTTTGTTCCAATGCTCTCCAAATTAGAAAACCTTCAAGTTTAAGTATTCAATTCTGTGATTTCCATTTTTATTTCGTTCTTTTTGAACATCCAAGGATTCTTTGAAAGTTGATGTTTTTCTTTGAATCAGTTCTTAATATATAAACTTATTTTTTGCCTGTATTGATTACATTAAAAGTGAATCTATGATATATTATCAAAAATTTTATCACATAATTTTCTTTAAAATTAGATATTTAAATAAAATAATTTTAGATTTGCTTTATACATTTAGTTAAAATAAGTCGTAAACATGATATCATCAACAAACATTGAAAGAAACATAGAGCTAAATTTCCCTTTAGAAAAAGTAAAACAAGATATTCAAAGAACTGTGAATTTTGGGGCCTATGCAATGCACTCAAAAAATGATATTCTTAATACTTATCGAATTGGAAAAATAACTGGTTTAGAGAGTATCACAATGAATTTCTTCAAATATATCGATATAAAGACAGATTTGAGGTTAAAGATGAATATTATTGGAGTAGTACGGGGTATGACTACTACGCCGTGAGGATTTTCAACTTTGCAAATGGGTCCGATGAATACTTCACTGATAAGCTCAGAGCATCCCAAGTCAATGCACGCGCGGTTCGGGATTTAAAATAACTATTTATCTATTCAAAAAACAATAAATTATGAAAAGAAATTTTGTCTTTATAACTCTATTAGGTGGATTGATTATAATTGGGTGTAATAATAAACCAAAGGATTTAGGAATAGTAAAAGGAAAATTAGAAACATATTTTTATGTAGATACTACCTATGATTCAGAATCAATTCGTATTTACCCAAAATTCAATAGAGACAGCACCGATTATAACCCATATCATATAGGTATTAACTATGAAAAAGGATATAACCTAGACAATGGAACACAAGACAAAGAAGCAAAGTGGACGTTAGATTTTTTTATATCACATACTCACAATTACACTTCTGTCTTTCCTACAAAGGGAATTTTAAAAATAGATGATTATGAGATAAAATTCTACAACGTA
>JBIKQS010000314.1:0-3124 GCA_044349575.1 Crocinitomicaceae bacterium | reverse complement strand
GAATTATTGTTAGCGTTATTGTTATTCTGATTTTGGTTCGCAGAATTGTTATTGTTAGGATTCGTTGAATTATTATTCTGATTATTAGCTACATTGTTCGTAGATTTCTCGGGACAACCTTTATTAACTTGATCACCTTTTTCATTCGGACATTCATCGTAGAAGTCAAATACGCCATCGCCATCGGTATCTATATTTTTAAGGTTTCTTCCTTTATTATCAACCAGCGCTCCTAATTCTGTATTATCTTCCTCATCCAAATAATTGATTACTCCATCATTGTCATCGTCTCCAATTTTTTTTGCTAATTCTTCATTTTCAAGTTTCAATTTATTATTTTCATCCTCCAAATAACGCATATCAGGAAAACAAGGTGAGTAACTCCAATCGTAATGCTCTGTGTTTTTTCCAAGATAATAATTTACACCAATTGTAGCATTTGCTATAAAGCCATCGAATCCTCTTTTTGCAACAGTAGAATTCATGTCAAAGGTATATTTTTGATATATATGCCAGATGAATGATGCATCAATATTAATGGCCATTCTTTTTGAAATTTTATATTGAGGCGTAAATCCAAAAAGGAAATTTACCATTCTATCATCAACTGTTGCAACCTTGCTGGTTAATACAGAGGCTCCTCCTCCAAAGTGAAATAATAAACTGGTTTTTTCTGAAAAATTTTCAAACGTAAAGATCCGACCTATATCTAAAACACCTTGAATAGATGTTCTGTAGTAATTAGATTTAAAAGGAAGACTGTTTCCATTAACTCCAACAACATCATTGGTAACTCTATCGTATCCACCATCTAGTTTAATTCCAAATTTGTTATTAAACATGTAACGAACTCCACCGGAAGTATGAAAAAACGACACCGTATTTGACCAATAGCCCGTTGTATAAGGCTTTACCGGATTTGTCCCACCAAAACAAGCATCAATTGACCAACTATTGATTGTTTTTTGATTTAAGGCAACCGAAGGAATTAATAAAATGACAATCGAAAGAAGCGTAAATATATGTTTCATCAAAACGGGTGTAACTATAAATTTAGACAAAATTAAAGTAAATCGTCTGTATTTCAACAAAAATAAAAATTAGTTGATCAAAATAAAGATTAAATAGGTGAAAAAAAACCGAGTATTAATTTTGATTTTTACAGATTTATTTTTTCCGCTGAATTTTAATAACCTTGCTGAGCACAACGGAATTAGGAATAGTGATGATTTCGCCTTCTTCTGTTTTTATGTAAAGAAAGAAAAATGAAATATCCACCAATGTGCCATTAATATCGTATTCCTTATCTAAAATTTGTATTTCTTCTCCAAGCTTCATGGGATGGTTAAAAAACAAAATCAAACTCGATGTTACATTGGCGAGGATTGACCATTGAGCAATAAAACCAACCCCTACTAATGTTATAGTTGATGTAATAAAAACCATGAGTTGTGATCGATCAATATTCCAAATCCCAGCTAGAAAAATCAAGGCAAATAGGGTAATAAACAAATTGACTATTTTATGACTAATTCTCTTTCGTTCAATGCCAAAATCGAACTTTGATAAAATCCTATTTATTGAATTTCTCGCAATAATTTTAACTAAAATCAGAAACACCAAAACTATGATTGTTTCAAAAATCTGCAATTTATAATCAGCAAAATTCATGGTTATTTCTTTAAAATATTTTTAGCTTTCTCCCAATAGACATCCATTTCAGACAAACTCATTTCCGAAAGTTCTAAATCTTCAGCTTCAACTAAATTCTCCATAAGTTGAAATCGTTTGATGAACTTGGTATTTGTTTTAGCTAACGCATTTTCAGATTGGATATTCAAATACCGAGATAAATTTACCAGAGAAAAAATAAGATCACCAAATTCTTCTTCAATATTTTCAGATTTAGAATCGATTTCAACTTTTAGTTCGTTCATCTCTTCAAAAACCTTTGACCAAACATCCTCTAAGTTATCCCATTCAAACCCGATACCCTTTACCTTTTCCTGAATTCGAGCAGCTTTAACCAAAGCAGGTAAAGAATTTGGAACTCCTTGTAAAATAGACTTTTTCCCTTCTTTTAACTTTATTTTTTCCCAATTTCTCTTAACCTCCTCCTCATCTTTTACTTCTAATTCTCCATAAATATGAGGATGTCGAACAATCAATTTATCACAAATTCTATTCAGCACACTCTCGATTGTAAATAATCCTGATTCAGAGCCTATTTTACAATAAAAAACGAGATGCAAAAACAAATCACCCAACTCACCTTCCAATTCTTTGAAATCTTTGTCCAGAATGGCGTCAGTCATTTCATACATTTCCTCTATGGTAAGGGGACGCAATGTTTCAAAAGTTTGTTTTTTATCCCAAGGACATTTCTCGCGCAATTCATCCATTATCGTAAGTAGTCGCTCAAAAACTTGTAATCGTGCATCCATTAATTCAAAATTACTGTCTTTCTTTCAATTGAATGTGTAAATTTGTTTAAATTTTGGAAAGATCAATACTTTTATTCTTTATTCGAGAAATGTTGGAAAATTGCCGAGTTACTTTTGGCTAACGATTACGGTATTTTTTCTCTCTTTTGTTTCTCACTCGCAAGAATCAACTTGGTCATTGGAATTTAGACAGAAAACAGGTTTCTTGGCAGCCCATCGTGGTTCAATGGCACATTTGCCAGATCGAATAGCTTATCCATTTGAATTTATGTGGTATCGCAGACCTGCAGGGACAAAAAAATGGCATCAAACGTATAAACTACCCGAACAAGGGATTTCACTTTTTCACGGTTCTGTTGGTAATGACTCAATTCTTGGAAAATTTACTGGGATTTATGGTTTCATCCACATTCCTGTAATTCGACCAACAAAATCATTTCGTCTAGATTGGCAATTCGGAACAGGTCTAGGCTATACTCCAAAAATATATGATCCCATTAATAATCCTAAAAACATTGCAATAGGATCTCACATTAACGGCCTTGTTTGTCTAGGAATGTATGGTAAATATTACGTTGGTAGAAATAAATTCTCACTTGGCCTTGATATAACGCATTTCAGTAATGGTTCTTTTGGCGTTCCTAATCTCGGCTTAAACATTTTCTATGGATCAGTCAGTT
>JBIKQS010000313.1:0-3126 GCA_044349575.1 Crocinitomicaceae bacterium | reverse complement strand
TAGTTTTAATAAACGTCGCTACAAAAAAATTAAGATTATTCGCGACAAACCAAACAAGAAGAAAAAGAAAAAGAAAAAAGAAAGTGACGCAAAGTGATCACAAACAAAATTTTTCTGATTCTGATGGTTTTTCTTGTATCATGCAAAGAAAATAAAGAAAATAATATCAAAGATTTTGGTGAAGTCGTTCCTAAATCTGATAGAGTTAAAAGTAAAGTATCATCGGGTGAATTAGAGGTTGATTCAACAAGAATTGAATTTTATTCAAAACTAGAAACTATTAAAATTGATAGTGTAAATGAATTTTCAAAGTCTTTATTTCCTGATCGATTTGGCCCACTAAAAAAGACGAAAGAAATCCTTTATTTTCAAAAAGACAGTTTACAATTTTTGGAGTATACCTACAAGGATACAAGTGTATCAAAACGGGCGCTTTACAATTTAATGGACTGTTTTGAAAGTCCGTGCAAGCCATTTAAATTATACGAGTCAATCAATGTAAGTCAATCAAATTTCTCTATTCTTTATTATCAAAATTCCTTGATAGTATTGAAAAGTTCAACAGAAATTAAACTAAAAGATTGGCTTTCTTTTCTTAAGAAAGAAAAAGGTTATACATCATTTGACTTAATCATTAGTCAACCAAAAAATGGCAAAACTAAATGGTTTAGCTCAAAAAACACTAATCTAATTCCAATAACAAAAAAATGATAGTTGATAGAGGATTTATTATGGTTGAAGCTCAACCTGAATTTATTCAATGGGTTCAAGCGAACTCAGAGGAATCCTTAATAGGAATTGAAGATTCAGAACCTTCAGTCTATTTAATTACAGATGATTTTTTGGATGATGAACTTGTTATTAAACAGTATTTTCAAGAAATGTTTTTGTATGAATTAGAGATCAGTGGAATTGATGAATCGTTGTGGCCAGAGATTAAATTAGAAAACTTCAATCAATTTTTTAAAACAAAAGTGGGTGTTTCCGTTTTTGACATTAAGAAAAAGTAATATCAATGAATTTTATTCAACGACAACAAATTGATTGTAAAAAATGGAACCAATTAGTCGATAATACGGCTAATGCAACTGTTTATAACAAATCTTTTTTTTTGGATGTTGTAAGTGAAAATTGGTGCGTATATGTAGATGAAAATTATACAAAAGGCCTAGCAATTCCTTTTACCCAAAAATTGAATTGTAAAAGTGTTTATACACCCAATTTTTTAAGATGTTTAAATTTTCTTGGTGATATTAATCAAGAGTTGACTTTTCAAATAATTGAAGCTATAAAAGGCGAATTTTTAGTCGGGAACTTATCACTGGAAGGTTTGGATATTTATCTTGAGGGTGAAATTAGAGTGTACCAGAAAATCAGTTCTTTTGAAGACCACTCATTAAATAATTTATCGAATCGAATGATCAAAAAATTCAGCAACAGTGGATTACGTATTTCCGAAGATGTAAAAATAGCTGAATTGTTAACTTTTTTAGAATTCAATTTGTTTACTCGAATTAAAGGATTGAATAAATCAGATTTTTTGATTTTCCAGAAATTGATTACTAGCTTAAATGAAATGCAATTGTTGAAAAGTTACGTTGCATGCGATATAGAAAACAACTTAAAAGGTTGTGTTTTATTGATTCAAACATCGAATACCTTAACATATATGAAAGGAGTTTCAAGTTCAGAGTCAATGAAACAAGGAGTTATGTATGGATTAATGAACCATGCTTTTTCGTTGGCTAAAGACAACAAACTTATCTTTGATTTTGGTGGTTCTAACGTAGATTCAATAAGGCAATTTTACACGAATCTAGGAGGTAGAGATGCTAATTATGTTCGAATTAAGTGGGGAGAATTTCCGATGTATTATAAAATTGCTAAGTATATTTATCACTTTATAGGAAAGTTAAAAAAATGAGAAAGAAAATATTGCTTTTAGGTTCTGGAGAATTAGGTAAAGAGTTCGTTATTGCTTGTCAACGATTAGGACAATATGTTATTGCGGTTGATAATTATTCGGGTGCACCTGCAATGCAAGTCGCGCATGAATTTGAGGTAATAAATATGTTGGATGGCATCGAATTGGATAAAATTGTTGCTAAACATAAACCGGATATTATCGTTCCAGAAATAGAAGCTATTCGAACAGAACAATTTTATGCCTATGAAGATCAGGGAATTAAGGTTGTCCCTAGTGCTAAGGCCGCAAATTATACTATGAATAGAAAGGCAATTCGAGATTTAGCTTCAAAAGATTTAGGTATTCGAACAGCTAAATACAGATATGCAACTTCCTATGAAGAGTTAAAAAATGGGGTTGAATATTGTGGATTTCCATGTGTTGTTAAACCTTTAATGTCTAGTTCTGGTAAAGGTCAATCGGTAATTAAGAATGAAAATGACATTGAAAAAGCATGGAATTATGCTATGGAAGGTTCTCGTGGAGATTTGAAGGAAGTAATTGTTGAGTCTTTTGTTGATTTCGATTTTGAAATCACCTTGCTAACAGTAACACAAAAACAGGGTGAAACAATGTTTTGTTCGCCAATCGGCCATAGACAAGAACGCGGTGATTATCAAGAAAGTTGGCAGCCTCAACCCATGATGCAAGAACATTTGATTGAAGCTCAAGTAATGGCAGCAAAGGTTACCGAAGCTTTGGGTGGCGAAGGAATCTGGGGTGTTGAATTTTTCATAACCAAAGAAGGCGCTTATTTTTCTGAGTTATCGCCTAGACCTCATGATACAGGTTTGGTAACATTGGCTGGTACTCAAAATTTTTCAGAATTTGAATTGCACGCAAGAGCTGTTTTAGGCTTACCAATTCCTGAAATAAAATTAATAAGAAATGGTGCTAGTGCTGTTATTTTAGCTTCGCATGAATCAACTGAACTACCCATTTTTGAAGGAGTAGAGGAAGCTGCTAAAATTCCTAATTCAAATTTTATTTTATTTGGAAAACCAACTTCTAGACCGTATAGAAGAATGGGTGTTGCTCTTGCTTATGGAAATGAAGATGTTACTGATTTAGTATCTACAGCAAAAAGCGTTTCATCTGAAATAAAAGTTTCCTAGTTAGAAAGAGGTGATTTACTTGGCTTGAGGGTTTAATTTTGAGTT
>JBIKQS010000002.1:0-31895 GCA_044349575.1 Crocinitomicaceae bacterium | reverse complement strand
ATTAAGGATCGTGATTTTTTTTCCTTTGGACTTTTCTGTTGTTCTTCCATAACTTTTTATTTTTAACGCTACAATTATACTAAAATATTCGTAGTTTCATCAAAAAATAAAAATGAAAACGGTTATTAATTTGTGCATACTACTTGTTTTATTTACTTCGTGTGGAGGTTATTCAGATTCTGAAAAATTGAATTTTGATAGCGAAATTCAAAAGCTACTGAAGAAAAACCAATGGACTATGACTAAAACCGAATCAGGTGTTTATGAACAAACACTTCAAGAGGGTAAGGGAACAGAAATTCATTTAGGTGATGTTTTAGTTGTTGAGTACAAAGGATTTTTAAGCAACGGAACTGTTTTTGACAAAACGGTTAAACCCATCGATTTACCACTTTCTTCCTTAATTGCAGGGTGGAAGCAGGTTTTACTTGGCAAAAAAGTAGGTTGTCAAACCCGATTTATTTGTCCGCCTCATATGGCTTATGGTCGATCTTCTCGGGAGAGAATTCCTGAAAACTCCATTCTTGTTTTTGAAGTAAAAGTAATTGGTATAAAATAAAAACGGCTGCTTTGTACAAGCAGCCGTTAAAAAACTGATAAAATTTGGATTAGTTACCTTTCTCCATTTTTTCTTTCAACTCAGCTAGTGCGTCAATGTCACCTAACGTTGATTTTTCAGAAGTTTGATTTACTGCTTTCACAGCATTATCAGTAGCAGATCCTTTTGTTCCTTTTTTAGGAATTGCAGGTTTGTCTGTACCTTCTTCAAATAATCTTGTGTGAGAAACAACGATTTTCTTAGCTTCTTTGTTGAATTCGATTACTTTAAATTCTAATGTTTCTTCAACTTTAGCTTGGGATCCATCTTCTTTCTTCAAATGTTTTGCAGGACAAATACCTTCAACACCGTAAGGAAGAGAAACGATACCAGATTTATCTTTCATATCGATAATTGTTCCTTGGTGTACAGATCCTTCTTCAAAAGTAGTTTCAAATACATCCCATGGATTTTCTTCCAATTGTTTGTGACCTAAAGAAATTCTTCTGCTATCACGATCAATTTCTAACACAACAACTTCCATTTCATCACCTACTTTGCAGAACTCAGATGGATGTTTGATTTTCTTTTGCCAAGAAAGATCAGAAATATGAATTAATCCATCAACTCCTTCTTCCAATTCAACAAATACTCCAAAGTTTGTAAAGTTTCTTACTTTAGCCTGGTGTTTAGATCCTACTGAATATTTTGCTTCAATAGCCGTCCATGGATCTGGCATCAATTGTTTGATACCTAAAGACATTTTTCTTTCTTCTCTGTCAAGCGTTAAGATTAAAGCCTCAACTGTATCTCCAACTTTCATGAAATCTTGAGCAGAACGCAAATGTTGTGACCAACTCATTTCAGAAACGTGAATTAATCCTTCAACACCTGCAGCGATTTCGATGAATGCACCATAATCAGCCATAACAACAACTTTTCCAGAAACTTTATCACCAACATTTAAGTTAGCATCTAAAGCATCCCATGGATGAGGTTGTAATTGTTTCAATCCTAGTGCGATTCGTTTTTTGTCATCATCAAAATCAAGAATTACAACATTCAATTTTTGATCTAATTCAAGCATTTCTTCCGGATGCGTAACACGACCCCAAGAAAGATCTGTGATGTGAATCAATCCATCAACTCCACCTAAATCAATGAATACTCCGTATGAAGTAACATTTTTAACGATTCCTTCCAATACTTGACCTTTTTCAAGACCTGAAATGATTTGTTTTTTCTGTTCTTCAAGTTCAGCTTCGATAAGTGCTTTGTGAGAAACTACAACATTTCTGAATTCTTCGTTGATTTTTACTACTTTGAATTCCATGTTTTTACCAACGTAAACGTCGTAATCACGAATTGGCTTAACATCAATTTGAGAACCAGGTAAGAATGCTTCGATTCCGAAAACATCAACGATTAATCCACCTTTTGTACGACATTTCACATAACCTGTGATAATTTCACCTGAACGTAAAACATCATTAACGCGAATCCACGCTTTGTGCATACGTGCTGTTCTATGAGAAACAACCAATTGACCAGTTTTGTCCTCTTGGCATTCAACATAAACATCTACCGTATCACCAACCTTAAGGTCAGCATTGTAACGGAATTCATTAGAAGGTACTACACCTTCAGATTTGTAGCCTAGATTGATAATTACTTCTTTTTTTGTAATCATCATTACCGTACCTTCAATTACTTCTTTTTCATTGATGGAGGTTAGGGTTTTTTCGTAACGATCAGATAATTCAGAACGTTCGATTTGAGTATATCCTTGTAATTCAAGGGCTTCCCAATTGAAATCAGCAATTCCCTCTGTAGGGTTTGCGGTTGTTTTAGAATTTGCCATATGGCTTAAAAAATTTTGTATTTCAGATTCTCTACTAGTCTGAAAGGTTATTTTACATAGCTATTATATGTAGAGAAATAGCTTTTTTAGGGGTGCAAAGATAGAGAAAACTATTGAAAAATCAAGTATTTAAGATAAAAATTCAATGTTATTCAATTTTATATTGTCACGTAAAAAATAAGTTGTTTATTTGCCATCGAAAACTTTAATAACTATTTATGAAAAAATTGATTTTTTGTGCCTCTGCGGCACTTGTAATGTTGGCTTCATGCGGTAAGTCAGAAGTTTGTAACTGTGTTGATGAAACAGTTTCTGCTATGAAAGAAATGAAAGCTGCAAAAGGTGATGAAACTAAAATGAAAGCAATTCAAGAGAAATTTAAGTCTACAGAAGACAAATGTAAAAAATTGGACGAAGGAAAATCTGATGCTGACAAAAAGAAATTGCAAGAAGAGGCAAAAAAGTGTGAGGGATATGCAGAGATGGAAAAAATTATGAAAGGTGGAATGTAAGAAATAGGTTTACTATTTTTATTTCAAAATAATGAGCTTGCTCACAAAATGTCGGAAATACTTTTCCGACATTTTTGTTTTATACACCAACGTTAGTTTTTTTTTGAAAAACGATGGTTTTTCAAAATTTATAAATTCTTCTCCATCAAATAGTGTTGAATTTTTCCAAATAGCAAATGTGATTTCTCAATAAGATGATAATTCATTTTTTTATAGAATTCTATCGCAACTTCCCGGGCATGTAAAATCATTTTTTGATCACCACGAATTTTGGCGTTATTCTCACATGCTTCCATAATAATTCTGCCGTAACCTAAACCTTGTGAGCTTGTTTCCACCGCAACGAACCGAACTTGTGACTCTTGTTCACCAGAAATATCTAAACGTGCGATTGCCTTGATTTTTCCAGATTCAAATACTGCAAAATGTATTCCCGTTTGATCACCTTCATTGCGTTCAGAACCCCTAGGTTGATTCCAAGGCTGACGTAAAACACGATAACGTAAATCATAATATTCATCCCATTCAGAGGATGTTTTTGGTGCACGAATTTGAATTTTCATTTGAAAGCAATTGAAGTTACTCGTTTCGTCAAAATTCCAGATATTTCTTCTTCAAGAACTAACCTTTGAGCCTCTGTATCCTTAAAAACCTCGTCTAAATTTTTAATTCTTGCAGCCGGAATGAAGTTTTTTTTGCATTCGTCTTCTAACTGTTGCCAATCAAATAATTTAATTTGATTTTGAAGAATCTCTGCTAGAAGAGTTCTGTTTTGTAATCGAAGTTGATTCGTTTTGAATCGTTCATCCTCTTTTAATTCAGATTGGCCAACTAATGCACTCAATTTTTGAAAATGTAGATCACTGCCAATGGCAAATGTCACCAGCATCTCGTCTTTGGTTTTAAAAATTTCGCCGTATGGAGCAATATTCGGATGTAAACTTCCCATTCGTTTCGGAATCTGATTTTCCATTAAGTAATTGGAAGCCTGATTCGCTAAGCTAGAGATAGCAGCATCGTATAAGGATACGGATACTTTTCTTCCTATTTTAGTTGAAATCCGATCCAATAACGCTACCAATAGTCCCTCTTTCAATTGATGAGCAGCTAACACGTCAATTAACGCAACAGGCATTTTTACGGGACCAGACTCAGGTGTACCATTCATCGACATAAAACCTGTTTCTGCTTGTAAAATTAAATCATACGCAATACGGTCGCTATCTTCACCAAAGCCAGTGATTTTACCAATAATTAAGTGAGGGAATTTCTTTAGAAGGATTTCAGAGGTTAATCCAAACTTCACTTCTGAACTTTTTTTGAAATTGGATAATAAAATATCAGCATCAGCTAAAATTTCCATCAATTCTTCTAATTGATCAGGATTGGAAAAATCAAGCTGTAAATAGTTCTTTTTGTAATTAACAGAAGAAAAATACGCACTGATAGGTGAATTTGGATTTTCCGTAGGTAATTTCCACGAGCGAGTCACATCAGGAAATTGAGGGCTTTCAATTTTTAGAACCTTTGCTCCTAATTCAGCAAAGAAAGTTCCAACGGAGGGACCCGCTAAAACGGTAGATAGATCAACGATTTTTAATTCTGTAAATTTCATACGCCAAACTGAACAGATGTCATGGTTAAAGAGCCTGCTATCGCTTTGTCGTTGAAAAACGAAATTTCATCTTGTTTATCCGATAAACCAACGGAATAAATTAATGGTATGTAATGATCTAACGTTGGTATAGCCAATGAAATTTGGTTGTGAAGAGAGGACCAATTGATGAGTGACTGATAATCACGACTTTCAATTTTTTGTTTAAACACGGTATCTATTTCTAGGGTCCAATCAAATCCAAAACCGGGTGAGTTTATTTTATCCCAAGCTACCATCCCAAGATTATGTACCATATTACCACTTCCAATTATCAAAACACCTTTTTTACGAAGAGCTTTTAATTCTTGCGCCAATTGAAAATGGTAGGACAAAGGTTTAGTATAATCAATGCTTAATTGAATTACTGGAATAGTGGCTTCAGGATACATATTTCTTAAAACTGACCATGTTCCGTGATCTAATCCCCATTCATTGTCTTCCAAAACGTTTGCGCTTTTTATTGATTCTTTTGTCCAATGCGCAACATCAAGTGAACCAGGAGCAGGATATTGGACATCGAAAAGTGCTTTTGGAAAACCACCAAAATCATGAATTGTCTTCGGCATTTCCATGGCTGTAACAAAGGTTCCGCGAGTTAACCAATGTGCTGAAATACAGATGATTGCTTTAGGTGTTTCAAAATCAGATGTAATTTTCTTCCACTTATCTGAAAACTCGTTTTGCTCAATTGCATTGATAGGCGAACCATGTCCGACAAATAAAGTTGGAAATAATTTACCGTCTTGATTTTCATTTTCAAACAATGGCTTTAGTAAGCCCAATGATGCAAAAGCAATCGACATAGTTGATAAACCTATAAATTTCCTTCGATCCAAAACCTACGGTTTAGGAGATGCCAGCACATATTTTAAAATTATAGCCTCTTGATTCGCATTTAATTTTGCTTTTTTTGCCATTTCTGGAACAATATGTCTCCACTGTTTTTCAGTATATTTTTCTCTAGGTTCGAGTCCGTGACACATCCCACATTTATTTGTATATAAATTAGCGGCGTCTGCCTCGTTGTATTCTGTATTAATAACAGATGTGGTTTCACTTACTGCAGAAACAGTTCCTTTGGAACATGAAAATAATCCCAAAAGAATTAGTGTAGAGGGTACTAGAAGTTTTTTCATTTTTTTTCAAGTATTTCAAGGGTTACCGGTGTTAAACCTGCTTTTATGAAGTTCAATTGTTTCGCTGCGCCAAGTGTTAGGTCTATTACGCGTGATGAACTTTTTGGTAACCGATCATTAATTTTTACGATAACAACCGAATCATTTTTTTGATTTGTTACCTTTACCATGGTTCCAAACTTCAAGGTTTTGTGTGCTGCTGTTAAACTATCATTGCGTAAAGTTTCTCCAGATGCAGTTTTTCTTCCCTCAAATGATTTACCATAATAACTAGCAGTACCTTTTTCTAAATTGTCTTTTGAAAAAGCAAATAAAATTAGTCCCATTGAACAAAAAAACAGGGTGTTTTTTAATTTTTGCATAGGCAAATGTAGTTCTATTTCCCGCATTTGACAATAACCTATGATAATATCGCAAAGACATTACTTTTTTAAGTAATTTCGTTGGTCTAATTTACAATTTATTACTTGGTGTTAAGGATCGTTTTTAGTTTAGTCTATTTTTCATTTTTGGCGAGTACCAGCTTCAGTCAGAATGGAAGTTTAGGAATTGATACCTCGTACCAATATGGATTACCATTTAACTCGTCAAAAAAAGTATTCATCATTCAAGGATATAACGGAAGATACTCACATAAAGGTGATTTCTCCTTAGATTTTCGATTGAAAAAAGGAAGTGAAGTATGCGCCGCAAGAGAAGGGATTGTCTATAAAATCAAAGATGAATTTAAAAAAGGCGGACCCAAAAAGAAATATTTAAGTCAAGGAAATCATATTATTATTAAACATTCAGATGGAACATATGCAGCCTATTGGCATTTGAGTCATAAAGGTGTTTTTGTAAAGCCTGGTGATACGATTCAGAAAGGTGAAATGATTGGTTTATCAGGTAATACAGGATATTCATCTTGGCCACACCTTCATTTTGATGTTTATTATTTTTCCAACGGAAAGCAAGTTACAATTCCAACCAAATTTATAACGAATAAAGGAGTAAAGCAGTTAAAAGTATATCGTAAATATGGCAATCCAAAAGTTGACCAAATCATTGAAGAAACATTCCAACTACCCAAGAACATCGATAAAATAGAGTATCATTTTCAGGATGCTTCAGTTCCACCACTACCTTACAGAAGTTATAGTTGGATAATTACCGAAACATCAATCCGTTATGTTTTAGTCTCGTTTGGTACTAACTCAAAAGATACTACACAACAAATTTCTCCCGAGAAATGGGAACAGTGTAAAACCGCATTTATAAATTGTGGTATTAAAAATATGAAAAATCAAGAAACCGAACTTGGTTGTACAGGTGGAACACGTGTTCGTATTAGGACCTGGTTAAACGATAAAGAGAATTTTTCAGGTAACGCGTACAGGTGTGACGGAAAAATTGAAGGAGATTTAACCGGTGACACACAGAAATTTCTGGAAAAAATCAAGGAAGGAATTGATCCTGCTTTTTATTAAATTTAATTTACCTAAACAGACTGGCCCAATTACATTTAGTATGAAGAATGGAAGTGAGTTCTGATATAGAAACTCGTTGTTGTTCCATCGTATCCCGATCGCGAATCGTAACCATATTATCTTCTAATGATTGATGATCAACGGTGATGGAGTAGGGAGTTCCAATGGCATCTTGACGACGATAACGTTTTCCAATGGAATCTTTTTCGTCGTATTGAACCATAAAATCCATTTGTAGGTTTTGAATAATTTCACGTGCTTTTTCAGGTAATCCATCTTTCTTAACCAAGGGCATAACGCACGCTTTGTACGGAGCGAGAGCAGGAGGAATAGTTAGGACAACACGTTCACTGCCATCTTCTAAGGTTTCATTTTTATAAGAGGCACTCAATACTGCTAAAAACATACGATCCAAACCAATTGAAGTTTCAATAACATAAGGAACATAACTTTGATTTAATTCAGGATCAAAGTATTGCAATTTTTTTCCTGAATGTTGCTCATGCTGTTTCAAATCAAAATCAGTTCGTGAATGAATTCCTTCCAATTCTTTAAAGCCCATTGGAAAATTGAATTCTATATCGCAGGCTGCATTGGCGTAATGGGCCAATTTTAAATGATCATGGTAACGGTATTTTTCATCACCTAAATTCAACCCGCTATGCCACTTTAGGCGAAATTCTTTCCAGTAGTTATACCATTTCATTTCCTCGCCTGGTCGCACAAAAAATTGCATCTCCATTTGTTCAAACTCGCGCATTCGGAAGATAAACTGACGAGCAACTATCTCATTTCTAAAGGCTTTTCCAATTTGTGCTATTCCGAAAGGAATTTTCATTCTTCCTGATTTTTGTACATTCAAAAAGTTTACAAAAATACCTTGAGCGGTTTCTGGGCGTAAATAAATGGTTGCTGCTTCACCAGAAACGGAACCTAATTCGGTTGAAAACATCAAATTGAATTGACGTACTTCTGTCCAGTTTTTTGTTCCAGATATCGGACAAGTAATTTCCAAATCCACAATTAATTGGTAAACAGCTTCAAGATCATTTGCTTCCAAACTATCTTTCATTCGTTTCTCAACACTGTTTATTTTTTCCTGGCTTCGAAGAACATTTGGATTAGTAGCACGAAATTGTACTTCATCGAAGTCAGATCCGAAACGTTTTATTCCTTTTTCAACCTCTTTTTCGATTTTTTGTCGTTGTTTTTCAACGTATTCTTCGATCAAAACATCGGCTCTGTATCTTTTTTTAGAATCCTTATTATCAATTAATGGATCATTAAATGCGTCCACGTGACCAGAGGCTTTCCAGGTTGTTGGATGCATAAAGATAGCTGAATCAATTCCCACAATATTTTCATGCATTTGCACCATTGACTTCCACCAATAGGTTTTAATATTGTTTTTCAACTCTGCACCAAGCTGGCCATAATCATAAGTGGCTGATAATCCGTCATAAATTTCAGATGAAGGAAATACAAAGCCATACTCTTTGGCATGGGAAATAATGTCTTTTAGTTTATCTTCACGTTGTTCCATAATGCAAAGATAGTTTTTCTAGAAAGAAGATGACAATAATATCTCTCCAGTTTTACCTAAAATGATCGTGTATAACCAACAAAAGGAAGAGCAGGTATTATGTCTGATATACCAGTACCGAATATTAGTCCAAAATCAAAAGAGTTTTTTGGTGCAAGTAAACGCAAGCCTAAAATCCCAGTAAAATTTGTGGATGTATTAATTGGAATGAAATAGTTTTCAGAAAGTAAAGCGACGTTGTTGCCAACCCTGTGAGTTCCACTAACCATAATTGTAGGTCGATTGGAAAACTCGCCGAAGATAAGTCCATAACCTGCTCCTACAGTTAAATTTGTTTCACTACTGCCCAAGGTATAAACTCCATAACCTAAAGTTGCTGTTCCATCACCTGCAAAGCCCGCCATTATAAAACCCCCACCTATGTGTGAATTTTCAGCAACCTTAAATCCTACTTTAGGTGTTAAAAACCAAATTGGACTTCCAAATAGGAGTGATATTAATTCTACCCCACCACCTATAGAGAAATTTTTTATTAATCCGTAATTCACGAAATTTGTTGTTAACAAAACGTTCTGATAGTAGCCTTTACCCTGTTTAATTGGAATAGCTGATGGGCCGAAGAAGTAACGTGTTTCATTAGAGTTTGGAAAGCGAAATTTTCCTTTATAAGTATCTAAATCTATTGATCTTACATTGGAAGAAATTAAATTCAATGTGCCATTAGAAGTCTCAAGCACAATTGTATTTTGGTTTCTTTTTACGATTTTACCTCGATATTCATCTCCGTTGTTCATTTTCACAATCACACGTTCCGTATTTTTAACTGTGTCGATAGGTGCTTGCGCGTTTAAATTTGAAGAAACTAAACATAGCAGAGTAAAAAAAAGTATTACCTTGAGAACTTTATTCATTATGTAAAAAATAGTAAAATAGTAAAATAGTAATTAAAATCAGTTGATTTTGACATGAAAAAGGTCAAAATCTGATTCAAATGTAACATTAATTTAGAAATTTGTAAGAATTTATTGGAGTATTACAACGATAAAGAACAACAAGTATATTGATTTTTTATTCTTTCGCTTGTTGCAATTTGGTTTCTATCCGGCAGGAGAATACCCAAAAGATAGACTAGAGTTTATTAGCTCAATTGTTCGCAAAGTAAACGAATTTCCAACGCAGGAGGCATATTCTTGTATATAATATTATTAACCGCTTGAAGTATTGGCATATTTACCTGAAATTTTTTATTTATTTCCATCAAGCTTTTTGTCGCGTAGTAGCCCTCAGCAATCATATTCATTTCTAATTGGGCTGATTTCACCGAATATCCTTTGCCAATCATAAAACCAAAGGTTCTATTTCTCGAAAAATTGGAGTAGGCTGTTACTAACAAATCACCCAAATAAGCACTCGTTTTTGTGTCACGATGAACCTCATGAACAGCATCAATAAATCGTTCAATTTCTTGAATAGCATTTGAAATTAAAACAGCCTGAAAATTATCTCCGTAGCCTAATCCAGAGCATATTCCTGCAGCCAAAGCATATACATTTTTTAAAATAGCAGAAATTTCAGTTCCGAATAAATCATCAGATAAGGTTGTTTTTAAATAACGGCAAGCCAACAGTTGAGAAATCTTGAATGCATGTTTTTCTTCGCTGCATGCTATTGTTAAATAGGATAATCGTTCTAATGCTACTTCCTCTGCATGACAAGGGCCGCAAATGATTCCAATATTTGAGTATGGAGTACCAAATGTTTTATGAATGTACCTGGCTGGAATAGCATGAAATTGAGGTATAATTCCTTTAACGGCGGAAAAAACCACTTTTTCTTTTAATAAATCGGGAGAAATTGAACTTAAACTTTCATGTAAAAATGCAGCGGGAGTTGCCAAAATTACATAATCAGCGTGTTGGATTATTTTCTCCAAATCAGTACTAACATGAACTCTGTCTAGGTCGAACTGAACAGATTGTAAATAGCGCGGGTTGTGTTTGTAGCGTAGAATATGGCTAACAGCTTCTTCACTTCTCATCCACCAGTGTACAGTGGTAACATTATTCGTTAGTAATTTTACCAAAGCAGTTGCCCAACTTCCTCCACCAATTACTGCAACAACTTCATTTTTTTCTTGTTCCTTTTCCATCTGCTAAACTCTAGGATTAGCAAAAATTTTCACGTCATTTGAAGTAATTATTGCGTCACACAATATTACTAAACGTTCTACGATGTTTCTGAGTTCCCGAATATTGCCGGTCCAATCTATTTCTTGCAGAGCCACTAATGCTTCAGCATCAAATTGCTTTCGTGCGATGCCTTGATCGGTACAAATATGCGTTAAGAAATGTTCCGCAAGCAATGGGATGTCTAATTTTCTCTCATTCAAACTAGGAACGTGAATTAATATTACAGCAAGTCTATGGTATAAGTCTTCACGAAAACGACCTTCGTTAATTTCTTTTCTTAAATCTTTATTTGTTGCAGCTACAACCCTACAATCCACTTTTACATCGCGCTCGCTACCAACTCGTTGAATTACGTTTTCTTGCAAGGCGCGAAGTACTTTGGCCTGAGCACTTGCTGACATATCACCAATTTCATCAAGGAAAAGTGTTCCGCCGGAGGCAATTTCAAATTTTCCTTTTTTATCCTTTACAGCAGAAGTAAATGCGCCTTTTTCATGTCCAAACAATTCACTTTCAATTAATTCAGATGGAATAGCGGCACAATTAACTTCTATAAAAGGCATTTTATTGCGATTCGAATTTTCGTGTAAGGCACGAGCAACTAATTCTTTACCCGTTCCGTTCGCGCCCGTAATTAGAACACGAGCATCAGACGGAGCTACTTTTTGAATCATCTCCTTTATCTTCTGAATCCCTTCAGTTTCGCCAATGATTGAACTACCTTTCAATCGTTTCACCGTTGTTTTCAACACTTTGGTTTCTTCAACAAAACGCGTTTTATCTTTTGCATTGCGAATAGTTACCAAAATACGATTTAGGTCCAAAGGTTTTTCAATAAAATCGAAGGCGCCTTTTTTAATTGCTTGAACAGCAGTATCAATATTTCCATGGCCACTAATCATGATTACAGGTGATTCGGATTTAGCTTTTACCAATTCTTCTAAAACTTCCATCCCATCAAGTAAGGGCATTTTTATATCACAAAAAATGATGTCATACGCTTTTGCTAATGCTTTTTCAAGTCCGTCTTTACCATTTTCAGCTTCATCCACTTCAAATTCTTCGAACTCTAAAATTTCACGCAGGGAACGTCTAATGGCTCGTTCATCATCAATAATTAAAATGCGACTCATTTTTCAAATTTTGAGCTGTAAAGATAATGGAAAAATACGATTCTCTGCTTTGTAACAATTGCTACAAATGGATCGAAATGAATTGTCTAATTTTGTAAACACTAAATTGAATCAGTGAAACTAACTACGGAAAATAAAATAATACTTCTTGGAGGTGTTTTGGGAATTGTATTAGGATTCTTCTACTATTATTTCATTGGTTGTGAAAATGGATGCCCTATCAAATCCAATCCTTTTTTGATGTCTATTTATGGCGGAATATTGGGTGGAACTGGTGCATCATTGCTATATTCATTTATCAAACCTAAAAAAAATTAATATGAATACATTTGAAGGAACTATCATTGATGTGCGCACCCCTGCAGAATTTATGGGTGGAAATGTAATTGGATCATTAAATATTCCTTTACAGATTATTATTGAGCATGTTGATGAAATTAAACAAATGAAGGAGCCTATTATATTCTGTTGTGCAAGTGGTAACAGAAGTGGCCAAGCAGCTCATTATTTCAAATCTTTGGGTGTAAATTGTGAAAATGGAGGTTCTTGGATGGAGGTTCAAGGTAGGTTCTCCTAACAAGTAAAGAAGTTTTTAAATTGATTTAGAACTTTTGGCAATAAAGTGATTTGTTGTCATTTGAATTATCCAACAATAGGGTAAAATTCCATAATTTCTTTTATTCAAAATCTAATACCTTGTAGCCAAAGAATATTGGTTGCTACGTATGGAAAATCCCCTATTGAAAGGCTTGAATGCCTTAGAGGTATTAGAAAGTCGAAAACAGTTTGGATTCAATGAACTTGAGTTTAAAGAAAGGAAAAGATTATTACAACTTTTATTAGAAGTAATGAAGGAACCGATGTTTCTCTTGCTTTTAATTTGTGGAATTATCTATTTCATCATTGGTGAGTTTACAGAAGCAATCATCCTTCTTTTTTGGGTACTAATGGTTGTGTTTATTACGTTTTATCAATATTCTAAAGCGGAGAAAGCACTTTCAGAGCTTAAAAAGCTTGCTACCCCAAAAGCTCATGCAATTAGAGATGGCATTCAGGTTAGTATTTTAAGTCGTGAGATTGTTCCCCAAGATATTTTGATAATTCACCAAGGAGATCGAATTCCGGCAGACGGACAAATTATCGAAGCATCAAATGTATCTGTTGATGAATCAATCCTTACAGGTGAATCCTTGCCGGTTGAAAAAAAAGAAATGAAGCAAAGTCCAGAAAAATCCATTGTATATGGAGGTACCTTGGTTGTGAGTGGCAGAGCATTTATAAAAGTTTCAAACACCGGTAAAAACAGTGAATTCGGAAAAATTGGTAAGTCTCTTAAGGAAATTGAAATAGTTCCTGATAAACTTCAACGAGAAATGCGAGGAATGGTCAACCGTTTATTCATTTTAGGTGCTTTTTTCAGTGTCTTTGTAATCCTATCGTATTACTTAACAAGAGGTAATTTTATTCAATCACTTCTTAATGGTATAGCAACAGCTATGGCCATGTTGCCCGAGGAATTCCCCGTAGTTTTAACGGTTTTTTTATCAATTGGTGCTTGGCGACTTTCAAAAATTAATCTATTAACGAGAAAGCCATCAGCTATTGAAAATTTAGGTGCCATTACCGCACTTTGTTGCGATAAAACAGGGACGATTACGGAAAATAAGATGATTATTTCTTCTGTTTATACGCAACACGAATTAGTTGATTCCGAAGAATTCTCATCCAAAAAAGAGCAAATTTTACCACTTATTGAAGCGTCTTTTTTTGCTTCCCATGCACAAACAATTGATCCCATGGAAAGGGCAATTGACGAATGTTACAAAACAATTAAATTGAAAAATAATAAACCTTTGGTCTTAGTAAAAGAATATTTGGTCACCCACGAATTAACTGCGATGACAAGGGTTTTAAAAGATGACGGTAAACTAGTAAAAGTTTTTTCCAAAGGAGCGCCAGAAACCATTCTTTCACTCTGTAAAATGGAAGAGGATGAACAGAAAAAGATCCTTGACATAGTAAATCAGCAAGCAAAAATTGGTCAACGCATTTTGGTAGTTGCACAAACTTCATGGATTTCAGGTGAATTACCTGCTCAACAGACTGGGTTTTCATTGAGTTTTTTAGGTTTATTAGGCTTCGAAGATCCAATACGAAATGATGTTCCAAAAGCAATTGAAGAATGTAAAGAAGCGGGAATTCGAGTGATCATGATAACAGGCGATTATCCATCTACTGCTGAAAGTATAGCTAAAAAAGCGGGATTAATTGAAACAGATTCTATTTTAACTGGTTCAGATCTAGAAAAAATGGATGATAAAGAACTAGGAATGAAGATAAAGTCAATTCATGTGTTTGCCAGAATTGTACCCAATCAAAAACTTCGAATCATCAAAGCCCTTCAAGCAAATGGAGAAATTGTAGCAATGACTGGTGATGGAGTAAATGATGCTCCAGCATTAAAGGCAGCAGACATTGGTATTGCTATGGGGGAAAAAGGAACGGATGTAGCTCGAGAATCGGCAGCATTGGTTTTAATGGATGATAAGTTTAGCACTATTGTAGCTGCAATTCGGTCTGGTAGAAAAATCATGGATAATCTGGAAAAAGCTATGACATTTATTCTAGCCGTTCACGTTCCAATAGTTGGACTAACCTTGTTGCCTGCTTTTTTTTCAGAATTACCAATCATTTTATTGCCCATGCATATTGTTGTCCTTGAATTGATGATTGATCCAATTTGCTCCTTAGCTTTTGAGTCAGAAAAGGAAGAAAAGAATTTGATGAAGCGCCCTCCAAAGAATCCAAGAGTAACGTTTTTTGGACGGAGAAAAATTTTAAATAGTATAGCACTGGGATTACTATTGTTTGCTGTTACAATTGTTGTTTATTTTGTTTCACTAAACTTTAATTTAGTTGATAATGAAATACGAACGCTTACCTTTTCTACGCTCATTTTTTGTGATGTTTTTTTAGTCCTTTCTACCTTGTCAAAATCTCGGAATATTTTCCAAGTTCTATTTGAAAAAAATATCTCCTTATTGATTATTCTTTTTGTTACACTCGCGTTCCTTGTACTAATGATTGAAAATAGGTACCTAAATGAACTTTTCCAATTTCAAAAAACTTCATTTAAATATGTGTTTTATGCATTTCTTTTGTCGATTGTATTTGGACTTCTTCTTGAGAGTATCAAATATTTCAGCAATAAAAGGAAAGTCAATGATTTTCACTCTTTAAAAAGTGAATCATCTTTTGAAAAGCCCGTGCTCGGTGACTGAATTTGTTTTTTTCTTCCATTTGCATTTCTGCAAAGGTTTTCAATTCATTTTCGGGTACAAAAATTGGGTCATATCCAAAACCAAATTCGCCTCTTTTTTCCAAAATGATTTTTCCTTCAACAATTCCTTCAAAACTGTATTCTTTATGCTCAATTATCAATGTGATAACTGTTCTAAAACGAGCATTTCTATTGGGAATCCCATCTAATTTAGTTAATACTTTTTGTAGGTTTTCTGAATCGTTTTTTTCTTCGCCGGCATATCTAGCTGAATAAACCCCTGGTTCAAAATTAAGCGCTTCTATTTCAAGACCAGTATCATCAGCAAAACAGAAGAATCCCGTTTTTTCATAAATAGTCCGTGCTTTAATTTGAGAATTTTCATCTAAAGTAAGACCGATCTCAGGAATTTCTTCCAAAAAACCAATATCGGTTAGCGATACTAGATCAAATGTTTTTGGAAGTAAGGACTTTATTTCGTTTACCTTATTTTGATTATGGCTAGCAAAGACAAGCTTCATTTGTCAGAATCCTTGTACACCGTTGACTGTGGTATATTTCAAAACATTCTTTTTATCCGGATGAATTCTTGCAAAAGCTGATTGAACTGCTAATGTGCCTTCATGGAAACCACACAGAATTAATTTTAATTTATTCTCGTAGGTATTTACATCACCTATGGCATAAATTCCAGGTACATTCGTGGAATAATCTAAGGTATTTACTTTTATGGCGCTCTTTTCAATTTCTAGCCCCCAATTTGCAATTGGTCCCAAACTTGGTTTCAATCCGAAAAGCGGTATGAAATGATCAGTTTCTCTATCCATTAATCCATTTGATTGATGGGTGATTTGAACTTTTTCTAACTTATCATTTCCGGAAATACCAGTTACTTCTGCTTCAGTAATTAATGTGATTTCACCTTTTTCAGACATGTCAATAACTTTCTGAACAGAATCTAAATGACCTCTGAAAGAACTGTTTCTGTGAACCAATACAACTTCCGAAGCTATTTTATTTTCCGCTAAAAAGATGGACCAATCAAGAGCAGAATCGCCACCACCGGCAATAACACATCGCTTACCTTGGTAAAAATTAGGATCCTTAATTATGTATTCTATGCCTTTGTCTTCAAAAGCATCAATACCTTCAATAGGAGGTTTTCTTGGTTCAAATACGCCAAGACCACCTGCTATTATTACAATGGGCGCCTCGTGTTTTGTTCCTTTTACAGTTGTTACAACAAATTTTCCGTCTTCCGTTTTTTCAATTGTATTTGCTGCTTCACCGAGAGTAAAGCCTGGCTTAAATGGAGCAGCCTGTTCCATTAAATTATCGATTAATTCACCTGCCAAAATACTTGGAAACCCGGGAATGTCATAAATCGGCTTTTTAGGATAAATTTCCGAACATTGTCCACCCGGCTGTGGAAGAGAGTCAATCAAATGACACTTTAACTTTAGCAATCCGGCCTCAAAAACGGTAAATAATCCTACTGGACCTGCACCTATAATTATAATGTCTGTTTGAATCATGAACAAAATCTAATAGAATAAAAACACATTGAATATCAAATTGTTTTCCGAAAAAAAATTGTTTATTAAAATTTATTTAGCGTAGTTAATAGATCGCTTTTCACGAATCACGGTAACTTTAACTTGTCCTGGATAGGTCATTTCAGTTTGAATACGGTGAGAAATGGTAAACGATAATTCATCTGCTTTTGTATCGGATACTTTTTCTGCCTCTACCATTATTCTCAATTCTCTACCCGCTTGTATGGCAAAAGCACTAGAAACTCCATCGTATGACAATGCTAATGCTTCTAGGTCTTTAATACGTTTGATATAAGCATCAACAATTTCTCTTCGAGCTCCTGGTCTAGCTCCTGAAACAGCATCGCAAACTTGAACAATAGGAGAGATTAATGATGTCATTTCAATTTCATCATGGTGAGCTCCAATTGCATTCAACACTTCTGCTTTTTCGCCATATTTTTCAGCCAATTTCATCCCAAGAATAGCATGCGGTAATTCTGGTTCTTCATCAGGAACTTTACCAATATCATGTAATAATCCTGCTCTTTTTGCAATTTTAACGTTAAGTCCTAGTTCGGCTGCCATAATAGCACATAAATTGGCAACTTCACGGGAGTGTTGAAGTAAGTTTTGACCGTAAGAAGATCGATATTTCATTCTTCCTACCATTCTAGTTAACTCAGGATGCAGACCATGAATCCCCAAATCGATACATGTTCTTCTACCTGTTTCGGCAATTTCTTCTTCTAGTTGCTTTCTAGTTTTAGCAACAACCTCCTCAATTCTTGCCGGGTGAATTCTACCATCAGAAACCAATTGATGAAGTGCTAGTCGAGCTATTTCTCGTCGAACAGGGTCAAAACAAGATAAAATTATTGCTTCTGGGGTATCGTCCACAACAATTTCAACACCAGTTGCTGCCTCTAGTGCTCGTATATTTCGTCCTTCACGACCAATAATTCTTCCTTTTATTTCATCTGATTCGATATTGAATACAGAAACTGCATTTTCTACAGCTTGTTCCGTAGCAACGCGTTGAATAGATTGAATAACGATTTTTCGTGCTTCGCGGTTTGCATTTAATTTAGCTTCTTCAACAATTTCCTTAATGTGGGCATGAGCATTAGTTCTAGCTTCATCTTTTAATGCTTCCATCAACATTGTTTTGGCTTCTTCTGATGGAAGACCGCTGATTTTAGATAATTCAGCAACACGTTTCTGTTGCATCTTGTCTAACTCTTGGCCCTTTACTTCCAAAGATTGGATTTTAGTGTCAAGCTCTAATTGCTTTTTTTCAATATCTTTTTCTTTTCGACCAAAATCTTCCATTTTTTGGTTGACCGATTTCTCCTTATTTCGAATGCGATCTTCACCAGATTGAATTCTGCGTTCCTTTTCTTTGATAGAGACTTCGTGCTCTTCCTTTAGTTTGAGGAAATTTTCTTTCGCCTGAAGAAGTTTATCTTTTTTGATGTTTTCTCCTTCTAACTCGGCGTCTTTGATTAATTTTTCACGCTTGGATTTTAATACTGTTTGTTGAATGATTGCCATCACCACTCCTCCGCCAATAAGACCTATCAAAAGGCCAACTACAATTTGCATAACAACTTTTATTAGTTAGTAAAACATTTAAAAGTTATCGATTGTTGAAGTAAAATTAAATTTCAGACAGCTTCTTATCAATATTCTCTAAAGCATTTTCTAAATCTTTGTAGTCAGGTTCCACTACTTTTGCTGGTTTAGAAGATGCCTTTGATAGTAATTGTAAAGAAGACATTGCCAATAAATCTTGCATATCTTTAACAGCATAATTTTCCTGCAATAAGCGTATTGCGCGGTTTATATCTTCTGCTGCTTTTTGGATTTGAGTCTCTTCTCCTGCATTTACTTTGAGAGGATAAGTTCGACCACCAATAACAATATTTAAAGACAATTTCTCCATGAACTATTTTTTAAGTTGTTCAATACAGTAATCAATTTCTTTTACCAATTCATCAATTTCTTCTGCAGATCGACCCGCTGGTCGCTGAGAAAATTCGATAACTTGTACATTCGCTATATTTAGTTCTTGTTTTAATTTTTCAATCGTTTCATGCAATTGAGATTCTTTTTGTAAATACTCGTGCAACTGCTCCTGAAAGGATTGAATTTCTTCAGCCATAGCAGTATTTTGACTTTTCAATGCATTCATTCTCTGGGTTAGAGAGGAGATTTTTGCATGAATTCCGTCAATACTATTCTGAATATTTTCATTCATAAATTTAGCTTTTCACAAAGTTAGCATTCAGACTAACATCTTTTCTATTTTCTGTAAATATTTTTCAATTAATCAAGAAATAACTTGAAGTTTAAAACTTAAATGTGGCACCACCCATAAT
The DNA here is from genome assembly GCA_044349575.1 of Crocinitomicaceae bacterium. Classification (GTDB taxonomy): domain Bacteria; phylum Bacteroidota; class Bacteroidia; order Flavobacteriales_D; family Crocinitomicaceae; genus UBA952. The sequence continues at coordinate 12,661 of JBIKQS010000002.1, read as the reverse complement.
TTGAAAACCAGTAAGCGGGTAATTGTACCAACGAAGGTAGCGTTGTGCTGCCAAATTATTGAGCTGAATAAAACCAGAAATCATTTCATTGAATTTATACTCTGTACTCAAATTTATATCTGCAAATGTTTTTAAAGGCGCAGCAAATTGCTTGTTTTCTATAATTACACCTGCAATTGTAGAATCAAAAACCAAAGCTCTTCGTCCGGTTTCAAGTGTTACGTCTAAATTGAAAATAAAATTTTTATTCAAAACGTAGTTTCCGCGAACTTTGAATTGAAATTGCGGTAAATTCCATGCATAGGCTTGATTCGTAGTTTCATAAGAGAAAAATCGTCCAACACCATCTATCTTTAGTTTTTCATTCATTTGATAGGACATCGATCCTTCAAGAGTCATAATATTCAGTGAGTCATAAATAACTGAAAATTTGTTTAAATTTGAAAAAAGCGTATCGTTTACAAAAAGGGCTTTGTTGTTTACTCGTGCGTAATTTGCACCAATGTTGAAACTTAATCGCTTACTCAACACACCTTTAAATCCTGCATAGGCATCAAAAACAGTACTTTCGTTCAATAATCTTGAATTTGGTAGGAGAAATTCATTTTGACGGGTTAATCCTCTCAACGTATTTTGCTTTAAACCGCCTTTAATTCCTATGTAAGGAATGAAAATATCATCAAACATCGAGTATTTTATCTCGGCTAGGGGGTATATATATGGTTTGGTTGTTTCGCGAATGTTAGCTGTAACGTCTACTCCAACAGAAACACGTAATTTATCATTCATCATTTGTGTTACAACGCCCGGATTGAATTGTATAATCAAATCGTTAACTGTTAAACCCGTATTAATTGTGCTCAAAGAATCGCCAGGAATACCATATTTAAAATTATTGTTGAGTACATTCAAATTCACTAAGAATTTTTCTCTACCCAGGCGATACGAAAGCTGCGAATTGAAAGCAACATAATTTTCACCTGATTTCCATTTGGCAATACTATCCTCAAATGGTCGTTTAGTCGTGAAATAATTGTAGTTAAGTCCCAGTTTAACGTTCAGTTTAGACGAATCACTTTGTCCTTGATGTAGATGAAAAAGAACATCTCCTCCGGCATCTTGAAAACGTTGCGCAATATCTTTCCGATCAATTATCCCTAATGAATCTCGTAAACCGTAATAATTAAATCCGTAATTCGTATAATGTCCTGAACTGCTTACGTTAAATTTCTTTGCATAATACGACGCAAATGCACCCGATTGCGTTCGGTCAAAATAGGATGGTGCATAATCCTTCATTTTCTGAAAACTACTAATATGTTTTCCATAAATTCCATATTGCCATTTTGAACTTCCAGTTGAGTTAAAATAAAACTCACCCAAAGGCATGATTTGAGATCCAATACCTACCTTAGCATAGAAAGGAGAAATTTTTTCTTTCTTCATATCTTTCCGAGAAAATTTTAATTCTTCGATTTTTAATCCATTTGCTTGCGGTGAATAGGAAGGCGATAACAAGGGGTATTCTTGAAGAATTGCCGTTATATTGGTGTCAATTATTACAGGGCTTGAATTCAGCCTTGAGGCAGGAGAAACCTCACGAAGTCCAGCTCCTTGAATAATAATTACTCCGCCGTTGTCGCCCGGTTGGGCTAACAAACTAAAGGTGTTCAAAGTTGAAATTAGCACCAATAAACACGTTGTATAGAAAAGTATTTTTTTCATCTTAATTTCCTCCATTTTTTAATTGATCAATTTCTTGTTTGACAAGATTTGCATCATCAACTATTCCATCTTCTTTATCTGGATAGTGGCTCAATACTGAATTGATGGTTTGTTCTGCTTGAAAAAGATTGTTTTGCTTGATACATATTCGAGATTGTAAAATCAAGGTTTTGGCAATCCAGAAATTGTAAGCTGGTTTCATTTTCAAGAGTGCTCTTGCTTCAAGATCTGCTTGGGTGTAATCGTTTTGTAAGTAATATATTTCTGCAATAACATATTGCGACTCGGAAGCCCAAGAAGTTGTTGTGTTTTTTGAAATCCAGATTAAGGATGGAATTGCTTCCGCATAATTCAGCATTTTGAAGTTTGAAATTCCTTTTGAATATTCTGCTTCTACTTTGATAGAATTACTCAAATTTCCGGATTCCAAAATAAGTTTAGAATAAATGGCCGCAGTATCATATTTTTGAAGGAGAAAACTTGAACGCATTAAGCCGAGCCTCGCAGCATAGACAGAGGTTGGTTTTGTTGAAACCTTTTCCAATTCCAAATAGAAGTTTATGGCTTGCTCATATTCTCCTGAATTATAAGCTTGTTGTGAAACAAACGCAGCGGCAATTTCAGAAAAAGTACTAACAGGTAGGGTTAAAAGTTGTTTGTATAGTTCAATTTTCTTTGGGTTGTTAGCGCTTCTTCCGTAACAATCACCTAAAAAATACAAGGCTTCTGAAGCGTATCTTCCTTCTGGAAATTTAGATAAATAGGTTTCAAATTTGGGAATGGCGGCGGCAAAAAGACTATCTGTATAGCTTTTCTCAGCTGGTTCGTAGTATAAATTTTCAATCTCGTCTGAACTAATTTGAGCACATGGATATTTGGTTATGAGACTTGCAATTCGATCGGTTTCTCCTTTAGCTGAAAATACATTTTTAAGTCCGGTTGCAGCCTTCATACAGATGGCATTATTGGATAAATTTCCGTCTAAAATGCTTTGATATTCTTTTTCAGCTTTATCGTAGTCATTTCGTAAAAAGTAAATATCAGCCACTTCAATTTGGCAATCTAAATAAAATGCTGCAGATGGATATTCTTTTAAAATTCTGTTGAAGTAGGTTAAAGCATTTGCATAATCTGCTTTGTCATCTTTGTAAGCTAAAGCAAGGTCGTATAAGGCCAACTGTAGAAAACTCGATTTTTTGTAATTCGTTATCAATTTGTTCAGAAGCTCAATTTTTTTGTCATTCTGCTCTAAAAACCCGTGAGATTTCGACATGTAATAAAGAGCTATATCTTCTCCTCCTCCATTTAGGTCAAGGGCATTTTTGTAGAATTTAATGGCTTCTTCATCCTTTCTCGTCATGTAGTAGGAGTCTGCAATTCGTAGATTAGCATCAACTAATTTTTTCGTGTCTTTAGTACCCGAAGTCACAAAAATTCGAAACATTTCAATTGCATCGGACAGGTTTTTTTGTCTCAATCTTATATAACCCATTTGATAGTATGCCTCGTGTCTTTTTTCGGCTGTACTTCCAGACGGATCTTTAATAAATGCCCTGAAGGCTTCCATAGCATCATCTAGTAGCAATGAATCTTTTGCACTTTTAGATGCTTTTGTTTCAAATTGTCGTAGCGTTGATTCAGCAATCCAATATTTTGCTAAACTCTTTAAACGAACATCTTCTTGATATTTATCGACCAAATTGAATTTTGAAACGGCATCCTTATATTCTGAATTTAAGAAAAGCGTAACACCATAATTATAAGCGACAGATTGATAAATCATTTTCAGCTTTCGATCTTTTACAGAAATATTATCTATCGTTGAAAGCGCTAAATCGTAGTTGTTTGTTCGTCTGTAGACCTCAACTAAAAATTGATAGATCTGATTTTTTCGATCTGAGTTTGGAAACAGTTTTAAGAATTTTTCAAAGATTTGAACAGATTGATTGTAAGGACTATCATCAACGTTAAATGCAATTACTGCAGCATTGTAAAGTGCATCTTCTTGTAGAACTGGATTGAAATTCATTTCTGAGGCTTTTTCAAAAGCTGTTCGCGCATTGATGAGTTTTGCTAAGTCTTCTGTTTTATCGTATTGTTGTTTGAAAATATCTGCAATTTGATAGTACACAATTTGCGATAAACTGTCTTGTTTAGTTAGAACTAAATTGAATTTTGAAATGGCATTCTCCAAGTTGCCTGTTTTATATAAAGCATTTCCATAGGCATAGTTGAAGTTCCGATCTGAGGTTCTAATTTTAAGCGCTCTTAAGGTTGAATCGTAGTGTTCAAAAAATGGAATTGCTTTCTGGTATTCTTTTAACTGATAATACGAATTCCCAATTAGGTAGCGATTGTCATAACTGAGTTTTTCGATTACTTCTTTTGACGAGTAATTATCTACGCAGTATTCGTATTTTTTAAGGTTATGTTTAATTTGAACCAAATAATTGTATACTTGATCCAAATATTGTTGGTCGTTTTTTAAATTATCAAAACTCGTAAACGCCTCCATTGATGTAGTATCCTCCGCAAACCAAATAGTGCCATAATAGAATTTTGAAGCATAGCCAAATTTAGTTTTATTTTCTTTGGAGTTTATAAAAGTGGTTTTTGCTTTTGTGTTTTCATTAAGTAAGTGAAAATTGTATCCATACTTGAAGAAAAACTCATCCTTTTCCGATGTGGTTAAGTCTGTTGCGATCACTTTCTCAAACCATTTTTTGGTATCCTTTTTATTTTGTTTCGAGAAATAATAATTCCCTAATTTGAAATAAATGTCGTTTTTATAAATATTCTCAGGATAATCTTTGTTAAACTGCATGAACATCCGAATAGCCTCATCATCATGATTTAAATTTAACGCACTTAACCCAGCATAGTATCGAGCTTTCACATAAAAGGGGTCGTTGCTGTTTTTACACGAATTATAAAAAGATTCAAATTCAAATTTTGCTGAACTATATTCTTGTTTTAAAAAAAGTTCTTCTGCTCGATAGAATCCTTCGTATTCGCTCGTATATTTTTGTGTTGCTTGCGAAAAATAGGCTTCAGCAAGAAAAATGGTAAAAATCAAAAGTAGGTATTTCATTGAAATAGTTTAAGGCAAGTAAAATTACAAATGCATTATCCACTGAATTTTTCATCATTCAAAAGTTTTACACTCGATTCTGTTAAGAGAAAATAATTTACATTGTTTCAAATGTTACTAATTTTTTGAACTTTGTTGAAATTCGTTAAAGTGTCAGCAGTAATAGAACTTAATCAGGTCAACATTTATCAATCCAAAAAATTAATTTTGGAAAACGTTAATCTCACGTTGAATGAAACTGAATTTGCTTATTTAATTGGGAAAACGGGAAGTGGAAAAAGTAGCTTGTTAAAGATATTGTATGGTGAATTGCCTTTGACAGAGGGTAACGGAAGTGTAGCAGGATTTGATCTAAAAAACCTAAAACGCAAAGAGGTGCCTATGTTACGCCGAAAAATTGGTATTGTTTTCCAAGATTTTCAACTCTTGATGGATCGCACAGTAATTCAAAATATGATTTTTGTCTTGGGTGCAACCGGATGGAAAGATAAGACGTTAATTCAGAAAAGAGCCTTAAGTGTATTGCAATTGGTTGGCGTGGAACAAAAAGCGAATGCTATGCCGCATGCTCTTTCAGGGGGTGAACAACAACGTGTAGCTATTGCAAGAGCGTTATTAAATCAACCCGAACTTTTATTAGCCGATGAGCCTACGGGTAATTTGGATCCAGAGACATCAGAAGAAATCATGCATTTATTAATTGCAGTTGCACAAGAAGAAAAGTCTGCTATTCTGATGGCAACTCACGATTTAAACATGGTGAAAAAATTCCCAGCTAGAGTTTTACGAGTAGGAAATGGTTCCGTAACCGAAGTTAAAGTTTAGTTATTACTTTTGAAATACTACGAGTTTAAAAGAAAATTTGCTTTTATGCGTTTAAAACTCCTCGTGATATAACGATTTTTTGTACTTCAGAAGTCCCTTCGTAAATCTGAGTAATTTTCGCATCTCGCATCAAACGTTCCACGTGGTATTCCTTCACAAAACCGTAGCCTCCATGAATTTGAACTGCCTCTACCGTTTGTTCCATGGCCACTTTTGACGCATATAATTTAGCCATCGCAGACGATTGATCGTAGTTTTTCCCTTGATCTTTATCCAATGCAGATTTGTAAACCAACAAACGCGCGGCCTCAATTTCTGTAGCCATATCAGCTAATTTGAATGCAATTGCTTGATGTTTGTATATTTCTTTACCAAAAGCCTTGCGCTGCTTAGAATATTCAGTGGCTAATTCAAAAGCACCCGCTGCAATTCCTAAGGCTTGAGCAGCAATACCGATTCTTCCACCAGAAAGAACTTTCATGGCGAATTTAAATCCAAATCCGTCTTCTCCAATTCTGTTTTCTTTTGGAACTTTTACATCATTGAAAAGTAGGGTATGGGTATCGCTACCTCTAATTCCCATCTTATCTTCTTTTGCACCTATTATAAATCCATCCATTCCTCGCTCAATGATTAACGCATTGATGCCTTTGTGACCTAGCTCAACATTTGTTTGAGCAATCACCAAATAAACAGATGCTGATGAACCATTGGTAATCCAGTTTTTTGTACCATTCAACAAATAATGATCACCCATGTCTATAGCAGTTGTTCTTTGCGATGTAGCATCAGAACCTGCTTCTGGTTCCGATAAACAAAATGCTCCAATTTTTTCACCTGTGGCAAGTGGGACTAGGTATTTTTGTTTTTGTTCCTCTGTTCCAAATTTCTCTATTCCCCAACACACTAATGAATTATTAACTGACATACATACTGAAGTCGACGCATCTACTTTGGAAATTTCTTCCATTGCCAATACATAAGACAGCGTGTCCATGCCGCTACCACCGTATTTTGGATCTACCATCATTCCCATAAATCCAAGCTCTGCCAATTGTTTGATTTCCTCAGCAGGGAATTTTTGCAAATTATCACGCTCGATAACACCTGGTTTCAATACATTCTGTGCAAAATCTCGAGCAGCCTCCTTTACGGCGATTTGTTCTTCAGTTAATTCAAAATTCATAGTTTATGAAGTTTTAGTTGTTTCTTTGTTACAAATTTAATGGTTTCATTTGTTATATCACAAAATAATATATGGTTGAGTTAGAAATTCTTGGATTAATGTCAGGAACATCTCTTGATGGATTGGATATTGCTCACGTAAAATTCTCATTTGATGCGGATGAAAGAAAATTCAAGTTGCTGAATTACAAGACGTTTGATTACTCAGATGGATTTCGTGAAGAAATTAGAAATGCAACAAATCTTTCTGCGCTTGAACTGATTCAATTGGATAAAAAAATTGGGAAAGAGTTCGCGTACTTCGCCAATTCATTTATTGAGGAGTTTGAAATTAAGCGAAGTCAAATAAATGCTATCGCTTCCCATGGTCAGACTATTTACCACCAACCTGAAAATGGATTTACCGTTCAAATTGGCTGTGGAGCAACAATTGCTTACATCACAAAACTTCCTGTTGTAAATGATTTTCGGACTATGGATGTGGTCGCTGGTGGACAAGGAGCACCGCTTGTACCAAAAGGTGATTTTGATTTATTTGTTAATCAAGCAGATGCCTTTTTGAATCTTGGTGGCTTTGCGAACATTAGCTTGAAAAGGGAAACTGAAATTATTGCTTTTGATATTTGTCCTGCGAATTTACCTTTAAATGAAATCGTTCATCGCATAGGGTTATCATACGATAAGGATGGTGATTTGGCAAGAAAAGGAAAAGTGAATGAGCAATTATTCCATGAATTAAATGCACTGAAATTCTATTCGCTAAACGCCCCAAAATCATTAGGAACTGAATGGTTACAGGAAGCTTTTTTTCCAATTATTCAACAATTTTCGTTGTCAAATGAGGATCAACTGGCAACAATTTCCGAACACATTGCTCATCAAATTGCTCAAATTACCTCTAAGTTTGATAGTAAACAACTACTTGTAACTGGAGGTGGAACAAAAAATACGTACTTGATTGAGCGTATATCCGAACTTTCCAATGCACAAATACATATTCCAGATGAATCAATATCTGATTTTAAGGAAGCTATTATTTTTGCATATCTGGGAGCTTTGTTCTTAATGGATCAACCAAATTGTGTTTCATCAGTTACAGGAGCTCAACATTCAGTAATTGGAGGATGTTTGCATAAGGTTGTCTGAAGATTAATTCATTCCTTGAAGTGAACACAAGCGATAATAAATGCCTTTTTTATTAATTAACTCTTGATGCGTTCCTTTTTCTGTAATTTCTCCTTTCGATAAAACAATAATTTCATCGCAGTTGATAATTGTGCTCAGTCGATGAGCAATAACAAATGAAGTTCTATTTTGCATCAAATTTTCCAACGCTTGTTGAACGAGTTTTTCAGATTCTGTATCCAAAGCAGATGTAGCTTCATCGAGAATAAGAATATCTGGGTTTTTATAAATGGCTCGTGCAATTGATAAACGTTGTTTTTGACCACCCGATAATTTATTCCCGCGTTCGCCAATTATGGTTTTATAGCCATTTTCCAATTCAGATATGAATGAATGGGCATTTGCAACCCGAGCAGCATGTTCAACTTTTTCCCAATCAGGTTTGTCGTCTCCAAAGGCAATGTTTTCCGCTACAGAAACATTAAATAGGATAGATTCTTGGGTTACAATTCCACTTAAATGCCTCAAATCATGAATTTTTAACTCTTTAATATTTGTCCCATCGATTTGAATTTCTCCTTCAGAAACATCATAAAAACGAACGAGCAAATCCATTAAGGTTGATTTTCCACTTCCGGATTCACCAACTATGGCAACAGAGGAGCCTTTTTTTACTTCCCAATTTATGTTTTTTAGAACGGGCTCGTTGTTGTATTTGAAATGAACATTTTTAAATGTAATGGAATTGTCCAACGAAGATTTGGAAATAGCATTGGGTTTTTCAATTATCTTTTCATCACTGTGAAGGATTTCATTGATTCTATCGAGAGAAACTCTTCCTTTTTGAATTGTGGAAATTCCGTTAGAAATAGATTGGATTGGTCGTAGAAGCTGAGAAAATACGATGATGAATGTGATAAATAATTCTCCGGTTAGTACTTGTCCTTGCTCACCTCCTGTGAGAATTTGTTTGCCGCCAAACCAGACCAAACACATCATTACCCCTGCACCAATGGTTTCATTCAATAAAGAGGATACATCCCTCTTGCGAATTGTTTTGGTTGTTAATTTTTGATGACGAAGGTTCAAGGATCTAAAAACACTTGACATGAATTGCATGGCATTGAAGGATTTTATGATGCGAACTCCGCTTAAACTTTCGTCAAAGGATGAGGTTAACAGTCCAAGTTGTTCTTGACCTTGCTTGGCAGTTCTTTTCAAACTTTTTCCAACTCGTGAAATAACAAACGCGGAAATGGGTAATAATAAAAAGGAATACAGTGTTAATTCAACACTTATCATTAATAAGGTGCCAACATGAATTGCAATTGAAATAGGATCTCGAAAAATTAGTTCCAAGGAACAAACAACCGCATTTTCAACTTCCCCTACATCATGCCCCATTCGTGTTAAAATATCGCCTTTTCGTTCGTTGGAATGAAAGCCTAAGGGTAATTTCAAGACCTTTTCAAACAAATCATTACGAATGTCTCGAACTACACGAGCCCGATATTCCGATTGAAACCAAACTGCAAAGTAGCGAGATAAATTTTTCAGAAAAAACGCAGCAAATACCATTATACAGACAAGAAAAAGTGCTTTTTCAGGATCTTCTATCACCATCTGATTCATCGTGTAATTGTAATAATCAGCTATGAAATCAGGCAGATCAGTTATTTTTCCGCTGTAGTGTGGAGTAGAGTTGGCCGAAGAAGCTCCCTTCGTTTTAAAAATTAATTGTAGAAAAGGAATAAAAAGGACGAGTGACAAGAGATTGAAAAGTGTAAAGAACAAATTTCCAAGTATAGTAAGTAAAGCTAATGTCTTGTATCTGAAACCAAAACCAAAAATTTCCCAAAACGTTTTCATGGTGCAAAGATAGGTATTACTTCAACTAAATACATGTTGATTCAGTGGAAGGATTTCCTCGTCAAACTATCAGAATTTAAGATGCTTAACAGAAATTCCTGTATTTTGAAGTTCTTTCAACGAATCTATTCCAATTCTTAGATGATCTGAAACGAAATCATCGGTTACTTTTTGATCACTTTTTTCCGTTTTAACTCCTTCAGGTGTCATAGGTTGATCACTGACTAGTAAGAGAGCGCCAACTGGAATTTCATTGGCAAATCCAACGCTAAAAACGGTTGCAGTTTCCATGTCAATCGCCATTGCACGAATAGACTTGAGGTATTCTTTGAACTTTTCGTCGTGCTCCCAAACTCTTCTGTTTGTTGTGTAAACAGTTCCTGTCCAATAATCCCTACCGCTCAATCGAATCGTATATGAAATTGCTTTTTGCAAATTAAACGATGGCAAGGCTGGAACTTCAGGTGGAAAGTAATCGTTAGAGGTTCCTTCTCCACGTATTGCTGCGATTGGTAAAATAAGATCTCCAACTTGGCTTTTCTTTTTTAACCCGCCACATTTACCTAAAAACAATACAGCTTTAGGTTCTATTGCAGAAAGTAAATCCATAATGGTAGCAGCCATAGCGCTTCCCATGCTGAAATTGATGATGGTAATGCCATCTTTGGTTGCTGTTTGCATGGGGCGATCTTGTCCTTCAATTTCAACCTTGTTCCATTCTGCAAACATTTTCACATATCCTGAAAAATTGGTGAGAAGAATGTATTTTCCAAACTCATCAATGGCTTTACCGGTATATCTGGGTAGCCAATTCTGCACTATTTCCTCTTTTGTTTTCAATTAAAGCAATGATTCGATGAATAATGTCTCGTTTTCTTTTGATACTTTTAGCAACTGGTGTTTCGTTAGGTTTTTTAAACTAACATCCCACTGTTTGTTGCTTACATCAAATTTAGAACGCAAGGAAGGTAATTCCATTTTATTTTGAGATTGAACTACATCCAGTATTTCTTTCTCTAGTTCAGATAGTTCAATTTTTGGCCCTGTGTTTTCAGGTTTCATTTGCGGGAAGAATAAAACTTCTTGAATGGATGAATTATTGGTTAGCAACATGACCAATCGATCAATTCCGATTCCCATACCTGAGCAAGGAGGCATCCCATACTCAAGTGCTCGCAAGAAGTCTTGGTCAATAAACATGGCCTCATCATCTCCTTTTTCAGATAGTTTTAATTGCTCTTCAAAGCGTTCGCGTTGATCAATTGGATCGTTTAATTCGGAATAAGCATTTGCAACTTCTTTTCCGTTTATCATTAATTCGAAACGTTCAGTTAGTTCAGGGTTTGAGCGATGCTTTTTACACAAGGGTGACATTTCAATGGGATAATCAGTGATAAATGTTGGTTGAATGTAATTTCCTTCGCATTTTTCACCAAAAATCTCGTCAATTAATTTCCCTTTCCCCATGGTCTCATTAACTTCTAGACCCATTCCTTTTGCGGCAGTTCTAATTTCATCCTCCGTTTTTCCATGAATATCAAAACCGGTATACTCCAGAATTGAATCTCTCATGGTTATTCGTTTAAATGGAGCTTTCAGTGAAATATTTTTATCGCCTAATTTGATATCTGTTGAGCCACAAACATCAACGGCAACTCGCTCAACCATTTGTTCGGTAAAGTCCATCATCCATTGGTAATCCTTGTAAGCAACGTAAATTTCCATTACCGTAAATTCGGGATTATGGGTACGATCCATCCCTTCATTTCGAAAATCTTTGGCAAACTCGTAAACCCCATCAAAACCACCTACAATTAACCTTTTCAAATACAATTCGTTGGCGATCCTCAAGTAAAGTGGCATGTCCAAGGCATTGTGATGCGTAACAAATGGACGAGCTGCTGCGCCTCCCGGTATGGGTTGTAAAATTGGAGTTTCTACTTCCAAGTATCCTTTTTCGTTGAAAAAAGAACGCATGGATGAAATTGTTCTAGACCTTTTGATGAACGTGTCTTTGACATGAGGATTTACAACCAAATCAATGTAGCGCTGGCGATACCGCAATTCAGGGTCTGTAAAGGCATCATGAACTTTTCCTTCTGTATCAATTTTAGGAAGAGGGAGTGGCTTTAAAGACTTACTTAATAAAACAAGTTCTTCAACATGAACGGATATTTCGCCTACTTGTGTTTTAAACAGAAACCCCTTAATCCCAATAAAATCTCCTAAATCCAAAAGTTTTTTGAAAAAATCATTGTAAAGCGTTTTATCTTCTCCTTTGCACAAGTCATCTCTGTTGATATAAATTTGAATGCGACCCGAAGAATCTTGCAGTTCTGCAAAAGAAGCTTTCCCCATGATTCGTTGACTCATCATACGACCAGCAAGACAAACTTTCTTACCCTCGTTGAAATTGTCCTTTAATTCATCCGCATAATCCGTTACTCCATATAAATCAGCTGGATAGGGTTCAATTCCCATTTCTCTCAGCTTGGTCAAGGTTTCTCTTCGTTGAATTTCTTGTTCTGATAATTCCAAATAACTCATTCTCTTTCAATTTTGAAAACAAAGATAGGTATTTTCATACGTTGGATAACGCAATTTTATTTAGTATAAATTCGTGTTATTAGCTTTTTTTGTCTATCTTTGCAGTCCTAAAAATAAAAGTTTTTCAGCTCTTTATTTTTAATCTATTGATTGTTAACTATTTAAGTACAAGATATGCCAAGCGGAAAAAAAAGAAAAAGACATAAAATGGCTACGCACAAGCGTAAGAAAAGACTACGTAAAAACCGTCACAAGAAGAAAAAATAATTTCTTTGATCCGCAATAGACTTGCGG
>JBIKQS010000312.1:0-3133 GCA_044349575.1 Crocinitomicaceae bacterium | reverse complement strand
ACAAGATGTACGAGAACTTCAAGAACGGGCCATGGATAAAAAATGGAATTCAGAGGTTGAAGGTATGTTTCATAAAGAATTGGGTAAACTTCAGCGTATGAATCCACAAGGAGCTGAATATACCGTTCAGCTGAATTACCTTGATTTGTTGCTTGAATTGCCATGGAGTGAATATACCAAGGATAATCTTGATTTAAACAGAGCGAAGAAAATCCTTGAGCGAGATCATTATGGTTTAGAAAAAGTAAAGGAACGAATCCTCGAATATTTGGCTGTTTTGAAGCTCAAAGGAAATATGAAATCTCCAATTTTATGTTTCTATGGACCTCCAGGAGTTGGAAAAACGTCTTTAGGAAAATCAATTGCAGAGGCTTTAGGAAGAAAGTATGTTCGAATGTCCTTGGGTGGATTGCATGATGAATCTGAAATTAGAGGTCATAGAAAAACCTATATTGGTGCAATGCCAGGCAGAATTATGCAGCATTTGAAGAAGGCTTCAACTGCCAATCCTGTATTTGTTTTAGATGAAATTGATAAATTAGGAAGAAGTAATCACGGAGATCCTTCTTCAGCATTATTGGAAGTACTAGATCCTGAACAAAATAGTGCGTTTTACGATAATTATGTTGAAACGGAATTTGATTTATCTCGTGTTATGTTTATTGCTACAGCCAATAATTTAGCATCAATTCAAGGACCACTTCGGGATCGAATGGAAATTATTGAGGTAAACGGTTATACAATTGAAGAAAAGCTTGAAATCGCAAAAAGACATTTATTACCAAAACAATTACTAGAGCATGGAATTTCGAAAAAGGAACTTTCCATCGATAAAAAAGTGTTAAGTAGGGTTGTTGAAGAATACACCAACGAATCTGGAGTGAGAGGATTGGATAAGCTTGTTGCAAAGATTGTCAGAAATCGCGCGCGACAAATTGCTATGAATGAAACCTATGAAATTAAAGTTTCAGAAGAAGATTTATTTACCATTTTAGGAGCAGGAAGGTCACGTACAAAATATGATTCAAATGAAGTTGCAGGCGTTGTAACTGGATTAGCATGGACAAGTGTAGGTGGCGATATATTGTTTATTGAGTCTTCTATTACCAAAGGAAAAGGGAAGCTGACTTTAACCGGAAACTTGGGTAATGTTATGAAAGAATCAGCGGTGATTGCACTTGAATTCTTAAAAGCACATAGTGACTGGTTACAATTGCCACAAGAAATTTTTGATCAATATAACGTTCATATTCATGTTCCAGAAGGAGCAACACCAAAAGATGGTCCTAGTGCTGGAATTACTATGCTTACTTCATTGGCTTCATTATTTACCCAGCGAAAAGTAAAATCCCATTTGGCAATGACTGGTGAAATTACACTTCGCGGTGATGTTTTGCCTGTTGGTGGAATAAAAGAAAAAATACTAGCAGCTAAACGAGCAAATATTAAAGAAATAATTCTTTGTGATAAAAACAGGCATGATATAGAAGAAATTCAAGCGGATTATTTGAAGGGCCTCACATTTCATTACGTGACTAAAATGAGAGAAGTACTTGATCTTGCTTTAAGTAAAGAAAAAGTAAAAAATGCTGTAAGTGTTGAGTTAGCCTCTGAAAAATAAATTCTTAACTATGCGCTATAATTTATCCGAAATAACTGATTTAATTCGAAACAGAAGAACGATTTATCCGGAGCAATTTTCAGATAGAAAAGTTCACCTTGAACAAATTGAATTGATTCTTAATAATGCACAATGGGCCCCAACTCATGGTAATACTCAACCTTGGCGTTTTGTTGTTTTTACAGAAGACTCAAGGCAAACATTGAGTGATTTTTTAGCTAAAACGTATTTGGAGATTACTCCATCCGAAAAGCAGAATGATTTGAAGTTAGCTAAGATGTTAAAACGTCCCTTGTTAGCATCTGCAGTAATTGCAGTTTGTATGAAAAGACAAGAGGAAGAAAAAATTGAGGAAATAGAAGAAGTTGAGGCAGTTGCTTGTGCCATTCAAAATATGCATTTGACTTGTACTGCCTATGGCATAGGTGGATTTTGGTCAACGCCTAAGTTGATTTATCATAAAAAAGCGAACGAATTTTTGGGTTTAGGTGAAAAGGATAAATGTTTAGGATTGTTTTATTTAGGATTTCCAGCAATTGATTGGCCCGAGTCGCATCGTAAACCTTTGGAATATAATACAGAATGGCGAAACAAATGAAATTAATTCTATCTTTGTCAATACGGGGATGTAGCTCAGTTGGCTAGAGTGCTTGACTGGCAGTCAAGAGGTCGTCGGTTCGAGCCCGATCTTCTCCACAAAGTCCTGCGAAAGCAGGATTTTTTGTTTAAGCCTTTCGGAGTAAATTTCTATTTATTTTTTGAAATAGGAGTTAAATTTCCTCGTAATAATCAAAAGATTCCTCGACACTGCGATTGTATTCAAAATCTATTTGATCGGAATATTTATCAATAATATCCTCAACTTCAAAAATAACATCAAGGGCCAAGTTGCCGTCACAAATCACACGCACATCAGTTATATTTTCCTTGATAAATTCTTCAATCAACAAGGTGAAATGTTCAATATCGCGACTTCGTTCAACCAATGCATCAAAATGATCATCTCGTAATTTCATTAACACGAATCGAACGAACAAATTATCATCTGAAAAGATTATTACAGCAGAATTCATAAAGAGAATATTTATACTACAAAGTTCAAATCTTTTTGTGACTAAAATATTAATAGCGAGTCAACTCACTATTATTTTTTACGTAAGCTTGAAATGAAAAAATAGAGTTAAATATTGAACAAGATTTTAATACTTGTAACGCCCATTTGAATACCAAGGGCTAATACGATGAAACCCATGATTTTGGACATAGATCTTAGACCACCTTGTCCCAGGTATTTTAACACTTTAGGTGCGGCATAGAGAATTAAGAAAATTAATAAACAGACTACTAAAATTGCACTGAGTATTATTGAGTTACTTCTCCAATCTTTTGAAATGATTGATAAATTTATTAATAATGAAATTGAACCTGGTCCTGCCAAAAGAGGCATGGCAAGAGGGCTAAAGGAAATATCTTCTTTATTCATTGACTCCTCTTTCACTGCGCCTTGAATGT
>JBIKQS010000311.1:0-3134 GCA_044349575.1 Crocinitomicaceae bacterium | reverse complement strand
AATTCGAACAACCATCACTAAAAAAACCTTGTCTCTTATCGGTAATTTAACTCCAAACGCTAAGTTTCAAAATCCTTCATCAACAAAAGAAACCTTATTCGAGATTATTAAATGCGATGAACTTCAGGAATTAACACTTCAATATAATGCGGCAACAAATTCCACTTTCACTGATTTTTGTGAATTATCCAAAAAAATAAATAAGGATGAAAATTTATCAATTTTATTGTACGGCAATCCAGGAACAGGTAAAACAGAATTTGCAAAACAAGTTGCGAAAAATGTAAACGGAACGTTGTATCAACTAAATTTCCCACAAATACAGTCCAAATGGATTGGTGAAACCGAAAAAAATATTCGTCGTGTTTTCAACGCTTATCAAGAAGCGTGGAAAAAATCAAAACTTCCAATTATTTTATTAATTAATGAAGCAGATGGTTTGATGAATAAGCGAGTTTCTATAAATACAAGCAATGATGCTTTTGCTAATCAGGCACAAACTGAATTGTTAGAACAATTGGAAAAGTTCAACGGAATATTGATTGTAACCACCAATCTTTTGCAAAACATTGACAGAGCTTTTCATCGCCGATTTTTATATAAAACTGAAATTCACGCTCCTGACAGTTCAATTAGATCCAATTATTTAATGACTAGCTCCATCTATCATTTATTAAATCCAGTTCAAATTGAGCTATTGAATAATAGTATATGCACAATAGCGGAAATTAAAAATCTTGAGAGAAAACTTGAATTAATTCAACGCATTAGAACTATTTCCAGTCAAGATATTGATTTATTATTAGTGAGTGAAGGTATATTAAAAGGCACTTCAAAAATCTTAGGTTACGCGATAAATTAGCTTGTTTAACGCATTTTTTTCTCAAAAAAAAACAAATTCTATTTAATTATTACAAAAATCTTTTTTTTTATTTTAGGTTATTTGTTAATTTTAAAATATGAATGTTAATGATTTCTCTCAGCTCTTTCCAGAGATAATAAACCCAAAAGAATTTTTATCTAAAATTATCACAGTATGTAAAAAGAAAAACTTTCCATTGGAGGAATTAGAAACATTTTTTCACGATTTTTCTTTGAAAAGGCAAAGTTACAATGGATATTTAGAAAGTCCTGGCGGGTATTTACAAGTTTCTCTTTCAAACCTAATAAAAAAATATTTTGGCAATAAACAGTACAATTATGACGATATCGATTCCATAAGAGACACTGACATAATAGAAGATTTTGACAAAAAACCTTTACAAAGAAAATTGGAAGATTTTTCTGGAGAAATTGATAAAATAAACTTACCCCAAAATCAACATCGTTTAGTAGAGGAAATGATTCGACTTTGTCAAGAAGATCATCTTTCTATGAAAGATTTTATGGAAGAAGTTCGAATCGCAATGGAGAATTATGGGGTTTCACCTGCCAATTTTCGAAAAATATTGGAACGACTTAGAGGAAATCTAAGTAATAATAATGATTTGAAAGGGATGTTATCCTTTACACCAAATCAAGAAGAAAATAACAAGTTACTTAATTTAATAATTTACAACATGAACGAACTAAATCTTCAAGCGTATCGCTTTTCTAGTGAGGAAATGTCAAAAATGCTCTGGTTGAAAGAGTTATTTGAAAATAATGGATTTACTGTTGGACGATTCCCCGAGGTTTATTTAGATACGTTTGTGAATTTAAAAGATTATTTACATAACGAGGTAAAAAATAGCGACCATTCAAAAGAGATAAAAGACTGGTATGAGCAAATGGCTGATGATACAAATTGGCAAAACTTAATTAAGGTATTGGATAATTCTCAAGACAACAATGGATTTGAGTTAACAGACAACCAATTAGATTTTCTCAAAAATAATTTAACTCCTGATATTTTAGGGATCTATATTTTTAATGAAAGTCAAAATCAATCAGATTGTGAGTGTGGGGTGAAATATGAGGAAGGAAAAATCATTTTGTTCCAAGATCGAATTGAAAAAATTTCAGCACTTATTTCCAGTATTGAAGGTCAACATATTAATTTAATTATTGACACTTTGCGGTTTAATGTATTAATGCATGAGTTAGGGCATTGGTTAACACATTGGGTAAGAAGCTATGATGTTAATAATAAGAAAAATATGAATTGGGAATGTGGCTATTATATTAATCCCCTAACAAAGTTGCCAGATGTAAAAACACATGAAGCATTAGCGCAATTAATATGTTATTGGGCTACATATGATAACTCTTTTAACAAAAGGATTCTGCTCGATTATCTCACTCCATCGTCCTTGGACAATGAGTATAATAAATACTTGGCGCTGATTGATTCAAACAAACATGAAGTTTTGCGCAAACTAAAAATAATTAGAACATTATGTGAGTTCACAGATAACTCAAAATACAATTTTTTAAGTTCAAAATACTCCAATTTAATTGATTTTATTTCTGAAAAAATATTTCAAAGAATCAAGAAGCAGAAATATATTTCTGGGGAGAACTTAAGTCTTGAAAAAATTTCAAATATAGATCCTATCTTATTAAGATTTATTTTTAATGAAATGTTAAACAAAGTCGAAGACTCAGAAATATCGGACTTGTGGTTAAAAAACAAAAAACACTTTGGAGAGTTTACTCCTGAAGCATTAAAAGGCAGTTCCATGCTTGATAGATTCAATATTCTTGATGAAGAGAATGAGGATGATTTGTGAGAAAATTAGGATCAAAATAATTAAAAACAAAAAATAATAAACTATGCTAACACAAGTAGAGTACACAAATTTTAGAAATGGTTTTGCCGGTCACTATGGCAATTTACCACTTGCACCAACCTATAATGATTATGTTCAGTATGAAACATTGTGGGAAAATTACATTTTGAATGCAGCTGCTATTCTTTTGGCACGGCCGGCTATTAAAAGACTAGGATTAATCGCTATGGAAAGCGCACCAGGTACTACTAATCATCCGCATCAAAATTATATTTTCCATAATACTCATACCATAATTAATGGTAATTCTGATTCCTACCTCAGAAATATCTATAATGGTGCTCATATCAATTATGGATTATATCATAATGGTCTTACGAAACAACAATGCCTTGATGGTCTTTTGAATCAAACAGATGTTCA
>JBIKQS010000052.1:0-10489 GCA_044349575.1 Crocinitomicaceae bacterium | reverse complement strand
GAGTTTAGGTCTTGTGAAGACATATGCAAATCAACACTTAACTGATCAAAATGCATTTTGCCTTTATTCTTGAGTGTTTTGAAAATGACGTTTTCTGATTCAGTGAATGCTACTGGTTGAGGTAAATCTTCTTCGGATGAATTTGACACCAAATCTTTTTGCCAATTCATGAGTTTAATAAAATCTGCGGGACTCGTTATTAAATGAGACATGTTTTTTTGAATCAACAAGTTGCATCCCGAAGAATTTTCTTGATGAATGCTACCGGGAAATGCAAATACATCCCGATTATAATCAAAAGCTAATTCAGCAGTAATCATGGACCCTCCTTTTCTTTTGCTTTCAATAATGATTAATGCATCAGACATACCTGCAACGATTCTATTTCTCATTGGAAAATTTACGCGGTCGGGTTTGGTATGTATGGGGAATTCAGTAAGTAAACCCCCGTTGTTTTCGCACATTTTTTTGGCAAGATCGCTGTGTGTCGAAGGGTAAACTCTATCCAACCCATGACCCAGAACGCCAACGGTTGACATTTGTAAATCAACAGCAGCTTTGTGAGCATTGTAATCCGTTCCATAAGCAAGTCCACTAATAATTTGAATATTATACGGCTTTAATTCTTCAACCAAGGCGCGGGTTAATTCCTTACCATATGGTGATGCATGTCTTGTTCCCACAATGGAAACAACTTTAGTGGGATTGCTATCAAAATTTCCTTTAGAATATACTAAAAGTGGTGCATCAGAGCATTGTTTTAATCTTCTTGGATACGAACTATCCATGTAGAAATGGGTCTGAATATCGTTTTTAGTGATAAATTCAAGTTGTTCCTTTGCAAGTTCTAAAGCTTTATTTCGATCCATTTGAAATAGAATTGAAATGGGTACTTGCGTTATTTTGTGGATGTTATGAATTGATTCTTCGAAAATTGCCTCCACCGAGGACAATCTAGATATCAGTATACTAGCCTTTTTTGGACCTATTCCTTTCAAGAATGTTATAGCTATTTGGTAAAGTTGGTGTTGTGCTTTCAATTTTTTTTACTAGTTTCGGAAGTTTTAATTTACAAAAAAATTCCGAGACATGCGTCGTTTATTGTTCTTTTTTCTACTTCTCCTTAATTTTCAATTATTCTCACAAACGAAAGGTTTTATACTAGACCTAAGTTCGGATATAGGTATTCCAGGGGTTAAATTTATATGTTCAGATGGCACAAAATCGGTTTCAAAAAGCAATGGCGAATTTAGTTTAAGCATAAAAAAATACCCGGTTTGGGTAAAAGTAAACTATGCTGAGTTTACTCCAGATTCTATTTTTATTACTCAAGACACAACATTTAATTGGAAATTAAAACCGGTAGTTCTAACTATGAATACGGTAGTTATATCGTCTAGTCGCAGGAGTCAAGCAATAGAGGAAGTGCCCATTTCAATGGAGGTAATTAAACCAGCATTGATTGATAATAAAGGATTAGCAAACTTAGAACAAGTTGTTGATCAAAGCCCAGGTGTATATGCCATGGATGGCCAGGTAAGTATTAGAGGGGGAGGGGGCTTTGCTTATGGCGCAGGGAGTAGGGTAATGCTGCTATGGAATGGTGTGCCCATGCTTTCTCCTGATATCGGTGACGCTAAATGGAACGCAATTCCTATGGAACAAACTGATCAGATTGAAATTATTAAAGGAGCCTCATCAGTACTTTATGGAAGTGGTGCTTTGAATGGGATTATTTCATTATCGGAAAAAGAGGCGAATCCTAAAGGTGAATTGAAATTGAAAGTTCAATCTGGTATTTATGACAACCCAAGGAGAGAATCAATGCGTTGGTGGGATAAAAACCCCATGTTTTATTTGGCTGATATTTACCACAGTAAAGCACAAAAAAATTGGGGATATACGGTTGGAACAAATTTATACTTGGATTCTGGATTTAGGCAGGGAGAACAAGAAAAACGTGTTCGATTAAATGGTTCGATATACTTTAGGCCGCCAGGGATTAAAAATTTTAAAACCGGTTTGAGTTATAATCTTCAATACCAAGACGCCGGTGTTTTTGTACTTTGGAAAAACGATTCAATGGGTTACCAAGCAATGGATAATACCTTGTCGCGTCAAAAAGCAATCCGGGTTAACATAGATCCTTATTTGAAGTATTATGATAAGAATAATAATAAACATTTTTTAAGAACACGATATTATTTAGTTACCACCGGAAATGATCAGAATTATTACGATGCCTCCTTTGCCCAAATGATTTATGCAGATTATCAATTTCAGAAGAAAATTGATGAGAACAAGAATATTAATATTGGAATCTCAAATAATAACAGTTACATTAAAAGTTGGGTATTTGGCGACCATCAATCACAAAACACGTCAATTTACGGACAATTTGAGGGTAAATTTTGGAAAAAACTTGATTTATCGGCAGGAATGCGCATTGAATATTATCAATTAGATACATTGGCTCCAGATTCAAGGTTTAATCTATCCAACTCAGTTTCTTTGCCTTTCTATCCGGTTTTCCGCACTGGTTTGCATTATGAGGTTTCAAAATACAGCCATTTACGAGCTTCTATCGGACAGGGAATCCGCTTTCCTTCTGTAGCAGAAAGATTTGTTTCAACATCTGTTGGTGGCCTGGTAATTTTCAGAAATCCTGATTTACGTCCCGAAAAAGGTTGGTCTGGTGAAATAGGCTGGAAACAACTTGTGAAAATGGGTGATTGGAAAGGGGCTATTGATGTAGCGGGGTTCATCAATGAATATAGTAATATGACAGAATTCACCTTTGGATTGTACAAGCCAGATTCTATTGAAACACTTCAATTTTCTGACCCAAATGCCATCAATTATTTCTACAAATGGGTTGGTTTTCAGGCGCAAAATGCAGAAAGAGCAAGAATTACAGGAATTGAATTTTCATTCAATAGTACAGGGAAAATTAGAAATGTGGATGTAACCTCATTGATTGGTTATACTTACCTCAATCCCATCAGTTTAAATACAAGTCCTGAGTATCTTGAAACATTTTCTGATACTACAACTCGCATGTTAAAATATCGATTTAAGCATATGTTCAAAGCAGACATTCAATTTTCCTATAAGAAATTTAGCATGGGCTTTTCTTGTCGATACAATAGCCATATGAGAAATATTGATCGCGTATTTGAAGATGGTGTTTTGGGAACAGAATTATTGGTTGGGATGGAGCAATATCGCCAAATTTATAATAAAGGAGCATTGGTATTTGATACCCGAGTAATGTTTGAAGCGTATAAAAGTTTAAAAATTAATTTTATTACAAATAATGTTTTCAATGCTGAATACGTTTCACGACCTGGTGATATTCAAGCGCCTAGAAATTTCCTCATTCAATTGCAATACGAGATTAAGTAACTTGTTTATGTGATATTTATCAGGTTTTTTAGAAATACCTCTCATTTTTCTTGAAATTGATTTGGGATAATTTAGCCTTATGTTAAATTAATCTTAAATCACATGTCAAATAACACTATTTCTCAGTCAAAATTTTATCGCGATCTTGAATTCAATCGATTTGGTTGGATTGCAATTATTCTTACCCTTGTTGGATGTTTGGGAGGTCTAACTGTTGGTTTGGGTGCAATAGGAAATACGGCTACTTTAATAATGGTAGTAATTCCAACAATGGTAACCCTTAGTTTTTTATTAGCGGTTTCTCCTATGAAATGGATTTTAAACGCCGCCATCATTAGTATTTCAATTGATTTAATTTTAATGATTTGGTATTTATTTTTCTGAAACAATAGGTAGAATTGCCCGTAGTATTGGTAAGTTCAATTTGATTTTATATTTTTGAACTAATTATTACATTATGAAAGCAATATTATCTTTTTTGGTTGTTGGATTTGTTCTTACTTCTTGCTATAAATATGAAGAAGGTCCGCGATTTTCATTACTGAGTAGAAAAGCTCGTTTGTGCAATGAATGGAAACTGGAAACCTATTTAGACAATGGAACAGACAAGACGGTTGAAAGTGAAACTACCACATTGACTATTGAAAAAGATGGCACATACTCAATATCTACTGTTCGTAATGAAATGGGTCAAATTCAATCTGAATTTTCTCATGGAACATGGGTATTTCAAGATGCTAAAGGGCAAGTTGTTATGACAGATAGCCAAGAAGGTTCAATTCCGTTGACTTTTGACATTATTGAGTTGCGAAATTCAAGACTTCAACTTCGTAAAAAACTAATGGGAATTAGTTATATTTTCCAATACGTTGGTAAATAATCTGTTAATCCTTTAGTTCTTTTATCCCCTTGAGTAACTCTCTGGTATCTAAAGAGAATTGTTTCATATTCGTTTTATCTTGTTCGTTAAGTCCGAAAGAGTTGATTTTATTCTCCCAATCTGAAGTTGGAATTACATAATATCCTTTTGGTTTTCCTCCAAGCTGAATCCAAAATGGGTAGTATCCCCACGTTTGCCAAGTTACTTTGCCATTTAATACTTCTAACTGGAGTTCAACACCAATACCTCCATTTTTATAACGCTCTCTTTGGTTACTCACAAAATTTCCAAGGCTGTAAGCTACCGGAACAGACTTCGATTGATTATTTTTTGGGTGAATTATTTTCATGGGCTGAACAACGTGCGGATGCATACCAATAATTGCATCTACCCCCTGATCAGCGAGCCATTGCGCCAGTTTGCTTTGTTCAATACTCTCTTTTCGCTGGTATTCATTTCCCCAGTGAATCGTAGTAATAATAAAATTTGAACCGTCTTTTTTTGCCTTTTGGATATCAAGTTTGATTTGCATGGTATCAATCATATTTACAACATTTGGCGGTGTGATTTTGATGCCATTTGTTCCGTACGTGTAATTCAAAACGGCAATTTTAGCTGCTTTAAAATTCCAATAGTAAGGATAAAGTTTATTTCGTTCATTTTCGTCTTTAAACGTTCCGGTATGCGCTATTTTGAGCGAATCCAATACGTCTAATGTTCTTTCCAGTCCTTTTTTGCCGCGGTCAATAGAATGATTGTTAGCTGTTATGAAAAAGTTAAATCCAACATTTTGTGCGGCTTTCGCATAAGAATCTGGAGAACAAAACATGGGGTAGCCTGAGTAGGGCTCACCAGCCAACGTAACCTCTAAGTTGAGGATAGACAAATCGTATTTTTCGATTCTATTTTTGATATGCTTAAACCAGTGCTCGTATTCATATCCCGTTGCAGTTTTTGCAGCATCAATCATGGGTTTGTGACCCATTAAATCACCTACAAAAAATAGGGATATACTTTGTCGCGTTGTATCTTGTGTTTTTGGTAAATCAGCCCTAGTGGCAAAAAGGTCATTTTTAATGGGTAAGGAAATCAACACCCCAAAAAGTCCAAAAAGAACAATTGAAATGCTAGGTAGTAAATGATTGTATTTGAATTTCATTGTATGATTAGTTGAAAATAGTTGATTTATAAATGCCCCATTTAGCAAGTCTGTATTTAAGCGACACTCCTAAAACTCCCAGACCGTAAGTTACGGACCTGGAAAAGTTTATGGATGATGCTTCTTTAAAATATTTGGTAGGACAGGTCACTTCACCAATTTCGAAACCTGCATAAAATACTTGAGCAAGCATTTGATTATCAAAAACAAAGTCATCCGAGTTTTGGGAAACATCAATTTTTTCAAAGATTTCACTTGAAAATGCCCTATAACCACTGTGGTATTCAGATAATTTTTGTGACATTAAAATATTTTGAGCTAGCGTTAAAAAGCGATTAGCAACATATTTATACATAGGCATTCCTCCTTTGAATGCTCCTTTACCTAAAATACGAGAGGCAAGAACAACAGGATATACGTCAAACGCAATTATCGAAACAATGGAATAAATTAATTTTGGGGTGTATTGATAATCTGGATGCAACATGACGATAATATCGGATTCAAGTTCTAATGCTTTTTTGTAACAAGACTTTTGATTACCCCCATATCCTCTATTTTTATCATGTCTAATAACATGCTTAATTCCTAATTCCTTAGCAATTTCAGCCGTTGTATCACTACTAGCATCATCCACTAAAACTATTTCATCCACTATTTCTGTAGGAATTTCTCGAAACGTTTTTTCAAGAGTCGCTGCTGCATTATATGCAGGTAGCACAACACATATTTTTTTACCATTTACCATAAAACAAAATTAGCTCTATTGAATAAGTTTGTGAACTGTTTAAAATTTCAATTGTTCATATCTTAAATTACAGCTAAACTGCTGTATATTTGTATCCAAATTTAATGAATTATTTTACCATGAACCCTTTTTCAAAAAGACATATTGGACCAAGTTCAGCCGAAAAGAAAGAAATGTTAACTACTGTTGGTCTTTCATCGATTAATGAATTGATTGATAGAACTATTCCAGCGGCCATTAGGCTCAACAGAGAGTTAAACATTGAAGACGCTCTTTCAGAATACGATTATTTGAATCATATTCAAGCTTTGGGTGCAAAAAATCAAATTTTTAAATCGCATATTGGTCTTGGCTATAATGAGACTATCGTTCCACCGGTTATTTTGAGAAATGTACTTGAAAATCCCGGGTGGTATACGGCCTATACGCCTTATCAAGCTGAAATTGCACAGGGTCGATTGGAGGCGCTTTTGAATTTTCAAACCATGATTATTGATCTAACAGGTATGGAGGTTGCAAATGCATCTCTTTTAGATGAGGCAACTGCAGCTGCAGAGTCCATGATTATGTTTTATAATTCTCGCTCTAGAAACGATATTAAAGAGGGTAAAAACAAATTTTTTATTGCCAATACGGCATATCCTCAAACAATTGAAGTAGTTCAAGGAAGAGCGGATAATTTCGGCATTGAATTGGTTATTGACAGTCCAGACAACATCGATTTTTCAACCGGTTTTTTTGGAGCAATTGTTCAATATCCAGATGCCAATGGACATATTATTGATTTAAAATCATTTATTGAACAAGCAAAAAATAATGGAATTCAAGTAGCTGTTGCTGCTGACCTTTTGTCGTTAGTTTTATTGCAGTCTCCAGGTTCTTTAGGTGCAGATGTTGTTTTTGGTAATTCACAACGATTTGGTGTGCCAATGGGGTATGGCGGCCCACATGCAGCTTTCTTTGCCGCAAAAGAAGATTACAAAAGAAACCTACCAGGTCGAATTATTGGAGTTTCCAAAGATGCAGATGATAATATGGCTTTGCGAATGGCACTTCAAACAAGAGAACAACATATAAAACGCGATAAAGCCACTTCCAATATTTGTACAGCACAAGCTTTATTAGCTGTTATGGCTAGTATGTATGCTGTTTATCATGGCCCATCGGGATTAAAAGAAATAGCGAATCATGTTCATGGTTTAGCACAAACAACAGCTAGTAGTCTTAAAAATATCGGAGTTGAAATCGTTTCCAATTCTTTTTTTGATACTATTTGGTTGAAAAATGTTCCTGTAGCTGCAATAAGAGAAAAGGCCGAAGCAAGTAAAGTGAATTTTAATTACTTGAATGATAGCGAGTTGACAATCAGCTTTGGAGAACCACATTCTGCTGAAGATGTAAATACAATAGTTGCTATTTTTAATGCTTGTTTAGGTAAATCGGGCGAACTATCAACTGAATCTAACCAAATAGATCCTTCATTTTTAAGAACAAATGCAATATTATCGCATCCAATTTTCAATTCTCACCATTCAGAATCGAAGATGATGCGTTATTTGAAACGCTTGGAAAATAAAGATTTGTCATTGGTTCACAGTATGATTGCGCTTGGATCTTGTACGATGAAATTGAATGCAGCAGCCGAGCTAATGCCCATAACAAATCCATCTTTTGCTAATCTTCATCCATTTGCCCCGGTAAATCAAGCGCAAGGTTATCACGAGATGTTCAGACAACTTGAAAAAGATTTGTGCGAATGTACTGGATTTGCCGCTGTTTCATTACAACCAAATTCAGGTGCGCAAGGCGAATACGCAGGTTTAATGGTAATTAAGGCATATCATGAATCACGTGGAGATTTCCATCGTAAAAAAATGATTATTCCATCTTCAGCTCATGGCACTAACCCAGCTTCGGCTGTTATGGCAGGATTTGACGTTGTTGTTACAGGATGTGATGAAAATGGAAATATTAACATTGATGAACTTCGCACGGTTGCAACTGAATTAAAAGATTCGCTCGCAGGACTTATGGTTACCTATCCTTCTACGCACGGAGTGTACGAAGAGGGAATTCGAGAAATTACAGCAATTATCCACGAAAATGGTGGACAAGTTTATATGGATGGTGCAAATATGAATGCTCAAGTTGGACTTACTAACCCTGGAAATATTGGGGCAGATGTTTGTCACTTGAATTTACATAAAACTTTTGCCATTCCTCATGGTGGAGGAGGTCCTGGTATGGGTCCAATTGGAGTTGCCGCTCATTTAGCTCCATTCTTGCCAAGTAATCCGATAGTTAAAACAGGAGGCGAACAACCAATAAAAGCGATTTCTGCTGCTCCTTATGGAAGTGCGTTGATTTTATTAATCTCTTATGGTTATATAAAAATGCTTGGAGCAAAAGGCTTGCGAGAATCTACAGAAATAGCTATTTTGAATGCAAATTACATAGCTGCAAAATTGAAAGGTCATTACGATATTCTATACACAGGTAAAAATGGAACAGTTGCTCACGAAATGATTTTAGATTGTCGTGATTTCAAAAAAACAGCAGAAGTTGAAGTAGCTGATATGGCAAAACGATTAATTGATTTTGGTTTTCATGCTCCAACAGTTTCTTTTCCAGTAGCAGGCACTTTGATGATTGAACCAACAGAATCTGAAGATAAAGATGAATTAGATCGTTTTATTGCTGCAATGATTAAAATTCGGGAAGAAATTCGCGAAATAGAAAGCGGTCATGCAGACAAAGAAAATAACTTGTTGAAAAATGCCCCTCACACGGCAGATTGCATTATTAATAAAAACTGGAGTTATCCGTATTCTCCGGCAGAAGCGGTTTATCCACTTCCGTATTTGAAGGAGTGGAAGTATTGGGTTCCTGTTCGTAGAGTAGATAACGCATTTGGTGATAGAAACTTAATTTGTTCTTGCCCAAGTATTGAAAATTACGCCTAATTCACTATGAAATTGGATATTCTTGCCTTTGGTGCTCACCCAGATGATGTAGAAATCTCAATGGGAGGAACAATCCTTCATTATATTTCAGAAGGAAAAAAGGTGGGAATTGTCGATTTAACAGAAGGTGATTTGGGTACACGTGGTTCTGTTGAAAGCAGATATGCAGAGGCAGAGGCGGCAAGTAAATTTATGGGAATTGAAACTCGCGTAAACCTTCAAATGAAAGATGGTTTTTTTCAGCACAATGAAGAAAATTTACTGAAGGTGATTGAGCAAATTCGACGCTTTAAACCTGAAATCGTTTTTGCAAATTCAATTACAGATAGACATCCTGATCACGCTAAAGGAGCTAAATTGGTCGCTGAAGCAGCGTATCTGTCAGGGTTAAGAAAAATAAAGTCTAGTTGGGAGGGGGTTGATCAAGAGGCTCACAGACCACGATTGACCTTGCATTATATTCAAGATTATTTTATTGTTCCAACTATTATTTTTGATGTTTCTTCATTTATGGAACAGAAAATTGAGGCCATTCAATGTTATAAGACACAATTTTACGACCCGAATTCAACGGAGCCAAATACGCCCATTTCTGGTAAAGACTTTTTAGAATTCCTCAAAGGAAGAATGAAAGAATTTGGAAGACCCATCGGGGCTGAATACGCTGAAGGATTTACCATGAATAAATTAATGGGAGTCACAGATCTTTTTAAGTTGAAGTAATGTTTGTTTTTAAGAGAAAATTAATTTCATGATTTCATTTTTCACTCTTAATAAGACAATCCCGCTCAAATTTCATTTTATAGCAATCCTTTTTTTACAAGGATTACTTTGTTTTATTTTCGGATACAATAAAATTTATGATAACCGTCCTTTTTCAATTCATCAATGGCGGCAAACAGATTGTGCTTCAATTGCTAAAAATTATTATGAAGAAAATAACGATTTTTTACATCCAACCATACATTGGCAAGGTGCTGATAAAGGAAAAGCAGTGAGTGAATTCCCTCTGATTAATTATTCTGTTGCTCAGCTTTGGAAAGTTTTTGGAGAAAGGGAGGTTATTTATCGCATTTTAGTTCTATTAATTTACTTCAGTTCGATTCTAGTTTTATTTTACGCAATTTTTCTCGTTGGAAAATCCATATTCTATAGTTATTTTTCAATCCTAATTGTCATGTCATCTCCTGTATTGGCTTATTATTCATTCAGTTTTTTGGCTGATATTCCCGCTCTTTCATTTTCCATTATTGCTCTATCGCTATTCATTATTTTTATTCATCATAAAAACAATACGTTATTTTATCTTTCAATTTTATTTGCAACTTTAGCGA
>JBIKQS010000310.1:0-3168 GCA_044349575.1 Crocinitomicaceae bacterium | reverse complement strand
ATTACCCACTTGATTTTTATTTTAAATTAAACGAAATAACAAAAGCACCTTTTTCTGCGTACTTTCAATTTGCTAAACATCATCTATTCTGTGGAAGTCCGGAAAGATTTTTGAAAAAAGAGGGCAAAAAACTATTATCACAACCCATCAAAGGCACCGCGCCGAGAAATAAAGATTTAATTCTTGATGAAAAATTTAAGTCTGACTTGAGAAATAATCCAAAAGAGCGAGCTGAAAATATTATGATTGTTGATTTGGTGCGAAATGATTTGTCGAAGGTCGCTGAAAAAGAATCTGTGCGAGTTGATGAATTATGTGAGATTTACTCCTTTGAGACCGTCCATCAAATGATTTCTACGATTTCATGCGAAATAAAAGATTCAATAACATTTACCGACATTATTAGAGCTACTTTTCCAATGGGATCGATGACGGGAGCTCCGAAGTTGAGAGCCATGGAATTGATTGATCAGCTGGAAGATTTTTCACGGGGCATATATTCAGGTACAATAGGTTATATAAGTCCAAATGGTGATTTTGATTTCAATGTTGTAATTCGCACTATGATTTACAATTCAACGAAAAAATATATTTCTTGTCCGGTGGGAGGGGCTATAACACTGGATTCTGACCCAGAACAAGAATTTCAGGAATGTCAGACTAAAATTGCACGTATTTTAGATTTAAAATGAATAAGATAGAAGAGTCTATCCGAGATTTAGCAAATGAAATCAGTCCATCGACAGTTTTTGTAGCTGTAAGTGGCGGTGTTGACTCTATGCTATTGATTGATCTAGCAGCAAAGTACTTCAATGTTATAGCCTTGCACGTGAACTATAAATTAAGAGGAAGCGAGAGTGAGGGTGACCAAGTATTTTTAGAAGAGTTTTGTGCAAAAAGTACTATTCCTATTTTCACAAAAGAAGTTGATTTACATGCTGAGCTGGTCAAAAAATCAACAAATCTTCAAAATAGAGCGCGTGAAATACGCTATAATTTTTTTAAAGAAAAGCTGAGTGAAAATCCAAATTCAGTCCTCTTTGTAGCCCATCATTCTGATGATCAAATTGAGACATTTTTTATTCAGTTTTATCGTAATTCTGGTATAGCAGGACTATCAGGAATGAAAGATCGCGATGGGAATGTTTTTAGGCCTTTTTTACATTTTTCAAAGAAAGAAATGATCGAATGTGCTGTTGAACGAAACTTACATTGGCGTGAAGATCAATCCAATGCAAAGAATGTTTATGTCCGAAATCGTTTTAGAAATGAGATAATTCCTGTTCTTCAAGAGGAAATACCGACTATTAAACCCTCCATTCTCAAAATCATGGATGTATTGAAGGAAAATCAGTGCGTAATTGAACAAGAGATATCAAGTTTTATAGATGAGGTAAGAATAAAAAGGATTGTGCCTCTTTCTGCATTTGACTTTTGGGGCGATGAGAGAATTATAGAGTTTTTCAGACAGTTAGGAATTTCTTCAGGATTTTTGAAGGAATTTAAAAAGATTTTACGTTCGAATAAAGGCGCACGATTAGATTTTCCAAAAAGCGCTCAGATCAAGGGCTTAATTCGAGAAAAAGATGCGTTGTTTTTTGAATTTGATTCATTGTATTTGGAGATGAAGCCTGGAATTAAATCTTATTTTGTGGATGAATTACCCGAAGTTTTTACCAAAGAAAAATTGTATTTGGATCATTCAAAAATAGAAGGAAAGTTGCACCTTAGAAAATGGAAATTAGGAGATCGTATATTTCCAATTGGTATCAAAGGTTCAAAATTGATTAGTGATGTATTAACTGATGCTAAGGTTTTAAATTCAAATAGGACTAATCAATGGTTATTATGTGATGAATCAAAGATTATTTCATGCCTTGGATATTGTGTAGATCGACGAGCTATTGCTAATTCTACCACGGAGATTATCAGGTGTGTTGAAATTGAACATTCTTTGGATAATTCAATAAAATCAGTCTAAAAACGTTATTTTTGAACTATGAAATTTCTTTTAGCAATTTTCTTTTTTTGTTTTATCTTTCAATTTTCAGCACAACGAAATGTGAAAGATTCAGCTATTTCAACCCCATGGGTAGGGGTTCATTACGGTGCAAATTTAACAGGCGCTGATCTTGCGGATAGATATGGATACTTGAATCATTTGGGCATTATTGCGGGATATAAAACGGCTTCAAATTGGTATTTTGGAATGGAAAGCAACTTTATTTTTGGCAATCAAGTTCGAATTTCAGGATTACTAGACGATTTGGTCGATTCATTTGGTAACGTCACTGATGTCAATGGAGATATTGCACGCATATATGTATTGCCAAGGGGATTCAATATTAATGGTTCTGTAGGAAAGCTTTTTCCAGTTTTAAGTCCGAATAAAAATTCAGGGATTTTTATCAATGGTGGTCTCGGTTATTTGATACATCACATGCGAATTGAAACGAATGATCAAGTAATTCCTCAATTAGAATTAGCTTATCGAAAAGGATATGATCGTTTAACTTCAGGTATTAATTTCCATCAATTTGTGGGGTATGCTTTTATGGCAAATGGTGGTTTTTATAATTTTTATGCGGGATTTTATTTTCAGGAGGGTTTAACAAGGAATTTACGAACGATTAATTTCGACGAACCAGATGTTCCGGTTTCATCAAAAACGAGATTAGATGTGCAAATGGGAGTTCGACTTGGCTGGATGATACCATTTTATAAGCGAAAGCCAAAAGAGTTTTACTTCGATTGATGCATTTTTTATACAATATTTCAATTGGTTTTTATGGATTAATGATTCGTGTAGCAGCTATCTTTAATGCAAAGGCAAAGTTGTGGATTGTTGGCAGAAAAAATTGGAAGCAAGGTATTCCGAAAATTGATCAAGACAGGGATGTTTACTGGTTTCATTGCGCTTCATTGGGTGAGTTTGATCAAGGATTGCCCGTAATGAAAGCTCTAAAAAACAAAATGCCCTCTGCCTTTATTGTAGTTACTTTTTTTTCACCGTCTGGTTTTCTACATTACCACAAACGAAAACATTTGGCTGATCATGTAATGTATCTTCCACTCGATACAGTGGCTAATTCATCCTATTTTCTTGATGTTTTTAAACCGGTAAAAATTTATTTCGTGAAATATGAATTTTGGGCCAATTATATATTC
>JBIKQS010000309.1:0-3173 GCA_044349575.1 Crocinitomicaceae bacterium | reverse complement strand
TGTAGAAATAGCAGATAAACAAAACTTAAAAGCAAGAGGAAAATACAGATATATTGACAATGATAATGATATCTCTCTCATTCAAATGGATGACATCCAATGTGTAAATTCGGATACAAAGGCTCAAGGTTTAGTTGACGAAAAACGAGGCTTTAAACTTTCTAAACAATTTGAGTATTTTGGCAACATAAAAATATTGTCTAAAGAAGATAGTATTTTTTGCGAAGGAAGTACTCGCTTAGTACACGACTGCAAGTATAAAAAAACTTGGTTTACTTTTAACGATAAGATAAATCCAAGAAATGTCCAAATACCTGTAGGAAAGAATCTTGTGAATACAGATGATCAGCCATTAGGTATTGGTTTTTATTATGGTGTTGAAAAAGGAAGAATCTACACTACATTCTTATCATCTCCGAATTTACCAGAAGACCAATTACTTTATTCAGTACAAGGATACTTGCAATATAATAAGCCAACCAATGAATACCAAGTATCTTCTAAACAACAATTAAAACAAAGAAATGAAGGAATAGCATCACAAGCGTGGACTACAGAAAACTACCTTTCTTTGAGTTTAGATAACAATTCGTGTAATATGTTTGGCGAAGGTGACATAGATCTTGGATTAGATTTAGGAGATGTAAAAATTGAATCGTTTGGAACCTTGGAATACGATGCCGTAAACAATAAAAAAACAACCTTAAATCTAAGTTCTCGTTTTTCATTTCCTATTGATCAAAATGTAATGGAGAATCTTGCCAAAAAAATAGTTGTAAATGAGGAATTAAAATATGCTAAACCATCCGAAATTAATAATACAAATTTGGAGAGAGCATTAAAACATTGGTCTTCACCAAAAGATTTTCTAAAAATGAAGGAGGAAATCGTAGGAGAATCATTAAAAAAAATACCAAAGGATGTCGTTCAAACATTGATTTTATCTGACATTAAACTTGTTAATTTTGGAGTTGAAAGTTATTCTAAATTAAAGATGAATTCAACTCATGCACTTTTATTTTCAATGTACGAGAAACCCGTTTTGAAATACATTCCGTTTGAATTGCTGCTTGAACAAAATCTGGAACCTAAATCAAAAGATAGATTTGCATTCAATTTTGGAATTGAAGACAAGTATTACTTTTTCGATTATCAAACTCCGAAAAGCACGGGAATAATGAGCATTTCTTCAGATGATTCTATATTTGAAAAATCCATTACTGATATCAAACCAAAATCAAAAAAAATCAAAGATTTCGAATATGATTTTACAGAAAATCTACAATACTTCGAAGATTTCAAAATTACCATTAAATGATGATTGAACTAATTTTAATTGTGGGCGCAATTGCAATAGGCTATGTTCTAGGTTCTATTCCAACTGCTGTATGGATAGGAAAGTACTTTTATCAAATAGATGTTAGAGAGCATGGCAGTAAAAACGCAGGAGCAACAAATACATTTCGAGTTCTAGGAAAAAAGCCTGGAATCATTGTATTGGTAATTGATGTTATTAAAGGAATTGTTGCTTCAATGTTTCCCATAATTTTTGGTGATTTTTTTGAAATGAGTTACGCTTTTTTAATTTCTTTAAGATTATTATCATCCATTTTTTCCATGATTGGGCATGTTTTACCTGTTTTTGCTGAATTCAAAGGAGGTAAAGGAGTTGCAACATCATTAGGTGTGTTAATTGGATTACAACCATTTGCTGCATTGTTGTGTTTTCTGGTTTTTTTACTAATTTTTATCGTCTCAAAATACGTATCACTCGGCGCCATAATTTCTGCCATGATTTATCCGTTTATTGTTTATTATGTTGATCCAAAAGTTTTGTTTCATGAAATGGTATTTACCGTAATACTAAGTTCTGCTGTGATATTTACCCATCGAAAAAACATTTCTCGCTTGCTTAAAGGGCAAGAAAATAAAATGAACCTTTTCAAAAGATAGCTGTATACCTTGTTAATTGAAGATAAATGTCCTTCATATTGTTTATATTTTTATTGCCTTCCAATTCAATTTGTTAGGTCAAAATAAAATTGATGATAAGAAACTGGATAAACTTTTTTGGGATGGTAAATACAATGAAATAATTCAAGAATATTATGTTCTGCACAAGCAAGATATAAATAATCCAGAAATTTGTTTTAAATACGGTACTTCTCTTCTGTTTGAGGCAGATAGCATTCAAAAACTTATAAAGGCGAATAATTTACTTCTCTTTGCAGCTTCACAAGAAATCGCTACTGCAGAATACCATTTTTTCTGCGGAAGGGCTTATCATACCAGAAGTGTATTCGATTCAGCACTTGTGCAATTTGACTTATACAAAAGAAAAAGAGGGAAAAAAACAGTTGAATTACCCGTTGATCAATACATTACTTATTGCAATAATGGTAAAACAATTCAAAAAATAGCATCTGCCAATTTGCAAAGATATTCAGATATTCAGCAAGAAGATATTGGCGAAGCTTATGATTTAAGGCGGATAAAAATGAATGGTAGGTTCGATCCATACAAAACGGATCTTACTAAGATTGACATTAAAAAGGGTCTAAAACCAGTTTGGCTGTATTCTGATTACAATCTAAAATTCTTTGCAAGTTTTGGTGAAAAGGATGAAGGAACCAAAGATCTTTATATGGTAGAGGGTTCCCGTGAAGCAAAGAAAATTACTCGACTCCCTAATTCCATAAATACAAATGAAGATGAAGATTTTCCTTATTTCGATTTTGAAAGCAATTATTTGTACTTTTCATCCAAGGGTCACAATAGCATGGGGGGATATGACATTTACCGTATTGACTATGATACGGCTACTAAGTCTTGGGGCAAAATAGAAAATCTCGGCGTGGGAATTTCTACACCATTTGATGATTATTTATTCATTTACAACGGAAAGGCCAATCAAGCACTACTTACATCTTCATGGCTAGGGAAAACAAATAGATTGGCCTTGTTTAGCGGGACTGTAATCATTTTTGACAAAAACAAGGTTAAAAAACAAGAGGTAGTAGCCTCATTTAAAAATGAAGGAAATCCGAACATTAAATTAACCGATATAACTGTAATAGATAAAAACACACAAGAGTTAATCGGGAAATTTAATACAGATGAGACCGGTAATATAAAAATGAACTTGCCTTCTGGTGAATATAGTTATCTACTAG
>JBIKQS010000308.1:0-3195 GCA_044349575.1 Crocinitomicaceae bacterium | reverse complement strand
TCATACATCCAAGTTCCTTCAACATTCTTGCTGTAAAGTGAAGTATCCTCTGATTTAATGGAAAATCCATACCTGTCTTTTAAATCAAAAATCTCTACTTCAATTAATTCAATATTTTCATAACTTGTATACTTTTGTTTAAACAGAAGTACATTCTTTTCAATAACCGAACTAGGGTATTTTTTACAAAACTCTTCAAATGAAATCGCTTTATCTAAATCTGATTGAGCGGATTTAATATCTCCACTTTTTAATTTGATGTAATGTCCAATCACTTGTTGTTTGGCATAAAAAACCTTATTTAAATCGCAAGATTGAAATTTTTCATTTCTTACATCCACAACTTGACTTAGTTTTTTCATAGTGTTCTCGCTGTAGATCAATCCATTGGGATAAACTGTAAATTCAAGATTTTGGCCATTAACCAACGTGCCTAACAAACCAAAAAGCAACAGAGCACTGTGTTTTATTTTACTATTCATAGCATTTTAATTAAGGTAAAGTAACTGATTTTGAATTTATTTCTACAGTTGTTTTCGGGATTTTTAAAATGGCATAAGCAATAACCAATTTGGAACTTGCCTCTACAACATTGTGAATGATCCAATACTGATTTGCCAACATGGTTTCTAACTCAAGACTCATAAAAAAGCTAAAGCTACTATACATGCATAGTGAAGTATTTATTATAAAATAAGCCTTTGAGGTTTGGGACTTTGATTTTTTACCCAAATTATCAATAAAATAGAAAACAGTAAATGTAGTTGTACTGAAAAACACAGCAGGTAAGGTTAAATTTATTATATCTAAGTAGGTTAAATCGTAAATTAAAACCGCACCACAGAGAAATGATAGAATAAGCACATATTTTCTAAATGGTGATGAGCGAAGTAGCGAAAAATAAAAAATGGTTATACAAGTTAAATGTATAGCATTATAGAAATTAAAAAAGAACCAATTTTTTATACCAAATGATGCAGTAAATAATAAAATCAGTGTTGTAATTGCCGAGGCTAGCAGTAAAATCACAAACTCAACTCTGAGCTTTTTTTTATAAATAACTAGAAAGAGTAATGGAAGAACTCCCGTTACAAATTGCAAAATGACTGAAAGTTTTAAAACAGATACCAAAATTTAACCTTTTATGAAGTAAGTAAATTTCAATTTTTGTGACTTTTTCTTGTTAAGATTCAATTCTCATTGAAATTCCATAAAAGTAAAACGTCTAATACAAAGAAAAATCAATATTTCTGATCTTGCTGAATATTGGGATTGATTTCCACGTAATTAAGATCCAAATTAGGGGTTTACCCCTAAAGACTCCCTTTTTATTACATCATCCATTTTTGGGAGTTTTAAAATTGCGTATGCAATAAGTAGTTTTGAAGTCCCTTCTAGTACATTATGAATTAACCAAAAATTGTTTTTCAACATTATTTCCATCTCCAAACTCATAAAAATACTGAAACAGTTGTAAATACATAGTGCCGTATTTATAATGTTATATGCAGGGGTATTTGATTGATTTTTATTCGCCAATTTATCTAAAAAGTAAATAAATGTAAACAAGGTAATTCCTAATTTCAGTATCGGAAAGGACAAATTAATTACATCATAATACGTCAATTCCAAAATGATAGCCATAGCGCATATTGTAGTAATAATTAACACAATTACTTTTGAGATTTTTGAGTGAAGAATTGAAAAGTAAAAAACGGACATGCACGTCAAATTTATAACACTGAATAAATTGAAGAAAAACCAATTTTTGATACTATATAAACCAGTGATAAATAGAATTAATGTTGTTATTACAGATGCTAGTAAGAAGACAAGCAACTCTAATCTTAGTTTTCTTTTGTAAGCTAACAGAAAAAGTAAGGGTATAATACCAGTTAAAAATTGAAAAACTCTTGAATATTTAAAGAATAAATCCATAGAAATAATTTTTAAAACGAAATGCTAGCCTACAAATCAAATAATTTCTAAAAGCAAATTCAATCTACTTGATAAATGGCATTTGCCACCAACATTTTTCCATTTTCCCAAAAACCTCTGAAAATGGGATTATCGGTAAAAAGAATGATTTGACCACTTCCCTTGCTTTGAATTCCTGCAACCATTGAATTCACTTGTAATGGCTTGGCTTTATAACCAACGAAACCGTTCAAATGGTCTGATGATTGAGCAATACTAACCGGACTGAATCCATTTTCAAGTTTATTGTAGGAATCAGAACTTTGGCGAAGTGTATAGTACTTCTCAATTCCATAACACAACGGATGCGTTTGATCTAATTTACAACGATAAATTGCACCAATTACGTTAGTTGATAAACCACTTCTTTCGGCGTCTGAGTAAACAATCTCCTCTTTCTTTTCCTTTTGTGATTTAGAGGCTTTACCCTCATTCTCTTCAGAACTATCATCTTCTTCTTTCGTAACTGCACTTAAACCTACAGAAACACCTAAACTTTCTATAGAAGATCCAAACGCAATAACTTTTCCGCCATCTTCAATCCACGAATTAATTGAGGAATTTGACTCATAATATCCTTCAGGAACAAACAAGATGGAGAATTCATTCAAATCTGAACTAGAGATACTAGAGGCTGAAATTAGCGTAATTGGAATATTCATCTCGTTTTCTAAAAAATGCCAAATCTCACCTGTATTTAACGAATTTGTTTGATCACCCATTAAAAGCGCGATTTTTGGTTTGCTAATAATTTCAACATCCGAATACCCAAAGTCACTTCCTTTATCAACCAATCCACTCATAGTTTGAGAAATATTTACCTGATACGCTGAGGCTAATTTTTGCAGCTTTTGAGCCACATCATTGCTGTTTTCAGACTTCAACAGAATCAATGAACCGGCTGGATATTTCGTGTTTCCTTGCTCAAATCCTTTGGCATGCTTACGAACAACAATTCCTTCAGATAACGCTTGATTCAAAAAGTGAACAGAACTCATTCCTTCCCAACGCACCAAATACGCATATGCACTTGAGGATAATTCAACGGCAGGTGACATGGTAGGCTGAAAATCTGAAACACTCATTTCATTATCTACCCCATACGCTTTCAAGCCATACGCATAGGGTAAAGTCCACGAGGTAATGTCGTATGTAAGTGAATCAGCTACTTTTGTTTCTGGCTCTAATAAAACATGCGCAAGAGTCCCTTTGGTTTGA